>JAEZEN010000544.1 GCA_023433185.1 Pseudomonadota bacterium
GTTCGGTGCCGCTCCGCCGCTCGCCCGGAGCGCCGGGCTTGGGCGTCTGGTCGTCAGCCATGGTTGCCCACTCAATAGCCCCCCACGATGGGGAGAATCTCGCCGGTAATGTAGCTGGAGCATTGCGGGGAGGCGAGAAAGACGTAGGCGGGCGCGATCTCTTCCGGCTGGGCCGGCCGCTTCATCGGCGTGCCGCCGCCGAAATGGGCGACGTCCTCCGCCGCCTTGTCGGCCGGGTTCAGCGGCGTCCAGACCGGGCCCGGCGCCACCGCGTTGACGCGGATGCCCCGGGGCACGAGATGCGCGGCGAGCGCCTTGGTGAACGCGTGGATGCCGCCCTTGGTCATCGAATAGTCGAGGAGGTCCTTGCTGCCCTGGAGCCCAGTGACCGAGCCGGTGTTCACGATCGCGTCGCCCGTGGCCATGTGGGCGATGGCGGCCTGGGTCATGTGGAAATAGCCATAGAGATTGGTCTTGAGCGTCTCGTCGAACTGCGCGGCGGTGAGGTCCTCGAAGCGCGGCACATGGAGTTGGAAGGCGGCGTTGTTGACCAGTACGTTGAGGCCGCCGAGCTTTCGCACCGTCTCGCGCACGACCCGCTCGCAGGCGCGGCGGTCCCGAACGTCCGCCGCGATGGCGATGCTGCGCCGTCCCTCCGCCTCGATCGCCGCGACGGTTTCCCGCGCGTCGCGGTCCTCGCTGAGGTAGGTGATGGCGACGTCGGCGCCTTCGCGGGCGAAGAGGACGGCAACGGCCCGGCCGATCCCGGAATCGCCGCCGGTGATGAGGGCGACCCTGCCGGCGAGCTTGTCCGAGCCCGTGTAGAACGGAGCATCGTACATCGGGGCCGGGACGAGCCGCGATTCGCCGCCCGGCTTCCGGAGGTGCTGCTTCGGGAACGGCAGTTCGGGATAGCGCCTTGCGCCGGCCTGCATCGCGCCCGGCTTGCGGGGCTTGCTGCCTTTCCGGCTTTCCCGAACCGCGGCAGCGGACTGGATCTTCCGCTGCCGGGCGGCAGTCTCCCGGGGCTTCGACGTTGGCGCGCGTTTCGCCACGGCGCCGGCCTACGGGACGATCGTGTCGCGGCGGCGGCCGAACCCGGCGCCGATGAAGGAATCGCGCCCCGTGGGCACCGGCGAGTTGAGGCCGCCGAACCAGCCGGCCAGCGCGCCGAACACCAGGGCGATGACGCTGACGATGCCGGCGGCGGAGGCTGCCTTGCGGGCGGCGTCGGCGGCCTCCAGAGCCTCGTCCTGAATGCGCGCGACGGTCGCCTGATAGTCGTCCCGCCAGGTTTCGAGCTGCTCGCGCGCCTCCTCGGGCGTGCTGCGGGTGGCCCGGGCGAGCGCCTCGGCGGCCCGATCCATCGCGGCGTCGGCCTCGCCGTCCTCGGCGGTGAAGGCAGCACGCACCATGTCGGCCAGCGCAGCGCGGCCCGCTTCGGGATCGCTGACGCCGACGGCATCGTTGAGAGACGTCTGGACCGGGCCGAAGGGATCGAACTCGTCGGTCACCGCGGGGGCGACCGCAGCGACCGAGCCGGCGGCCGCACCCGCCGCGTTGCCGACGAGCCCGAAGGCGCCGCCGACCACGGCGCCGAGTGCCGTCGTCAGAAGGTAGAACAGGATGAGGGTGGTCGCGGCCCAGGCGACGAGGCCGTGCCAGGCCGCGGTGCCGGTCGCGGGACGCCCGCAGAGGCGCCCGGCGGTCACGCCACCGGCCCAGGCGGCCAGGATGCCGGAAAGAACCCACCAGATGATCGCGATCACGCCCATCACACCGGCGTCCGGGTTGCCGGTCTCCGTCGGATCCACGAAGGCCAGCCCTATGGCACCGCCCAGGATGGCAAGGAGCAGCTGCACGACGAGCGCGATGACGACGCCGGCGAGCACCGCGCGCCACGACACCGGGCGCTCGATCTCGATTGGCTCCTCGATCACGGCCACATTGACCTCCGACGGCATCGACATGGATGCATCTCCGCTGCTTGAGATTTCGGGCGGTCATGGTCCGCCCCCCGACGAATCAATTGCGCCTGCATCCGAAGGTTCCCGGACCTGCACAAAAAATGTTCAGCCGGGGACCGGTTTCGCCGCGAACCGGCCGGTGACGACGCCGCGCTTTCCCGGCCGCAGGAAGCCAACGGCCGGAACCTCGATCACCGTGTAGAGCGCCGCATCGCGGAAGGGGCTTTCGGCGGGAAGGCCCCCCTCGAGGCCGGCCTCGGCCTCCGAGGCCACGATCCGAGCATCCGCAGGCGAGAAGGCGCGCACCACGATCTCGCCGTGAAACGCATCACGGGCGAAGCGGCGATCGTTCCGGGCGGCCGTCGGCACGAGGCGGTATATGCCCAGGCGGGCGCCCGCCCCGATCTCGGACCGATCCATGGCGGGGCCGTCAGGCGGCCTCGGCGTTGACGTGCCCCTTGGCGACGTCGGTGAGGATCTCATCGGCTTGCTTCTCCTCCTCGAGGGTCTCGACGAGCACGGCGGCGCAATCGTTCCGCCCGAGCTGCTTCGCCCATGTCGCCAGGGTGCCGTAGCGGGTGATCTCGTAGTGCTCGACCGCCTGCGCCGCCGCGAGGATCGCGGCGTCGAGCACCTGCTTGTCGCCGATGTCCCCGACGATCTCGTTGGCCTCCTTGACGATGCCGTCGATGGCCGGGCAGTCGACCGCCTTCTTCTCCGCCCCATGCATGGCGAAGACCCGCTCCAGGCGCTCCACGTGGGTGCGGGTCTGCTCGACGTGATCGGAGAGCGCGGCCCGCAGGTCGCCGTCGCTCACCTTGCCGATCATCTTCGGCAGCGCCTTCAGGATCTGGTTCTCGGCGTAGTAGACGTCCTGAAGGGTGTGGACGAAGAGATCATCGAGCGTCTTGATGTCCTTGCTGAACAGTCCCATCGGACCCTCTCCTTCTCGCAATCGGGGGATGACTTGTCGGCGGCACGCGCGTCGCCCGCCGCTCCCTGCGATGAACGTCGCCTGCATGGGGGGGTTCCGCGGCACGGAGATTTTCACGGGCGGAGCCCGGACGACGCGGGCCGGTGGCAAGCGCTGCCGCGCATGGAACCGGATGTTCGGCACCGGCTGTGCTACCCTTTCGCCGACTCGCGAAGAGGGCAGGCCGAGACCATGACCGACAGGACCGTATCGTTTCTCTTCGACCTGGACGGCACGCTGGTCGACAGCGTCTACCAGCACGTCGTGGCCTGGCACGAGGCGCTCCAGGAGGAAGGGATCGAGCTTTCGATCTGGCGCATCCACCGCAAGATCGGCATGTCCGGCGGCCTCTTCACCAACATGCTGTTCCGCGAGACCGGTGAGGAGATCGACGCGGGCCGGATCGACCGCATCCGCAAGCGCCATGCTGCCGCCTACCGGGCCCGTTCCCACGAAGTGCGCGCCCTGCCGGGCGCCCGCGAACTGCTCGCCTTCCTCAGCGAGGCCGGCATTCCCTGGGCGATCGCGACCAGCGGCCGGATCGAGACCGCCGGCCCGATCATCGAGATGCTCGGTGTCGACGCGACGAAGGCTCCGGTGATCACCCGCGACCAGGTGCGCTACGCCAAGCCCGATCCCGACCTCTTTCTCGCCGCCGCGGCGGCCCTCGGCCAGCCGATCGAGCGTGCCTGCGTGATCGGCGACAGCGTATGGGACATGCTCGCCGCGCGGCGCGCCGGGGCCCTCGGCGTCGGCCTGCTGTCGGGCGGCTACGGCGAGGAGGAACTGGTGCGGGCGAGCGCCTACCGCGTCTACGAGGACCCGGCGGACCTGCTGCGGCACATCGACGAGGTCGGCGGCCGGCGCTGAGGGAGGCGTCCGCCCGGTTCAGTCGAGGTCCTCGACCGCCACCGAATCGCCGCCGATCCGCTGGGCGAGCGCGGCCTCCATGAACGGCTCGAGCCCGCCGTCGAGCACCTCGCGCGGGTTGGTGCTCTCGACCCCGGTGCGGAGGTCCTTGACGAGCTGGTAGGGCTGCAGGACGTAGGAGCGGATCTGGTGGCCCCAGCCGATGTCGGTCTTGGAGGCCGCCTGGGCATTGGCCTCGGCCTCGCGTCGCTCGAGTTCCGCCTCGTACATGCGGGCGCGGAGCATCTCCCAGGCCGTGGCGCGGTTCTTGTGCTGCGAGCGCTCGCTCTGGCACTGGACGACGATGCCGGTCGGAACGTGGGTGAGGCGGACGGCGGAATCGGTCGTGTTGATGTGCTGCCCGCCGGCCCCCGAGGCACGATAGGTGTCGGTGCGGACGTCGCCCTCGTCGATCTCGATGACGATGGAATCGTCCACCACCGGATAGACCCACGCGCTCGCGAACGAGGTATGACGGCGCGCGTTGCTGTCGAAGGGCGAAATGCGGACGAGGCGGTGGACGCCCGATTCGGTCTTCAGCCAACCATAGGCGCCATGGCCCTTGATCAGGATGGTGGCCGACTTGATGCCGGCCTCCTCGCCGGCGTGATATTCGAGCACCTCGACCTTGAAGCCCCGCCGCTCCGCCCAGCGCGTATACATGCGGAGCAGCATCTCGGCCCAGTCCTGGCTCTCGGTACCCCCTGCCCCGGCATGGATCTCGAGATAGGTGTCGTTGCCGTCGGCCTCGCCGGACAGCATCGTCTCGACCTGGCGCCGCGCGACCTCGCGCTCGAGGGCGCGGAGGGCAGCCTCCGCCTCCTCCGCGACGGCGAGATCCGCCTCCGCCTCGGCGAGGTCGATCATCTCGACATTGTCGGAGAGCTCGCGCTCGAGGCGCTCCACGGTGTCGATGCCGTCGGAGAGCTGCTGGCGCTCGCGCATCAGCTTCTGGGCGCGCTCGGGCGAATTCCACAGGTCCGCCGACTCGGCGGCCGCGTTCAGCTCCGCAAGCCGTATCTTGGCCTGGTCGAAGTCAAAGATGCCTCCTCAGCAGGGTTATGCCCTGCTTGATCTCGGAGACGGCATTCTCGATCTCGGTACGCATTTCCGGTTCCTCGACGGTGCCGACGCACCGACCTCGCGCTGCATGTAGCGGCCGGGAACGGCGCGCGCAACCTCGGGGCGGGATCGGACGCGCCCCGACCCGGAATGGCGCGACGACCGGCCCCCGCCGACCGGAAAGGTTCGCCGGATGCCTTGAAGTGCCGGAACGGCATCGCTATAGAGAGAGCGCCCAAGGCAAGCTCCCTTCGTCTAGTGGCCCAGGACGTCGCCCTCTCACGGCGAAAACAGGGGTTCGAGTCCCCTAGGGAGCGCCAATCTTTTTCACGCCCGTAGACCCTTATGCCGGCCTTGGCCGGCTCGATTTGCGCCGGCCGGCCTCTTCCAGGCACAGTGGCGCTCAGCGCCCTGCCGCCGGCAGAGTGACCGAGGCGCGGACGGAGTGGATGCGATCGATGGGCTGGACGCGCCGGCATGTCCTTGCGCTGCTGGGGGTTGGAGGAGGCCAAGCCATCATGACCGGACGTGTTTCCGGCGAGCCCGCCCGCAGGCCGGCGGCCGAGGTTCTGCTGTTCCATCACGCCCAGGGACTGACGTCAGGGGTACGCGCATTCGCGGACAGCCTCCGCGCCGCCGGTCACACGGTTCACACGCCCGACTTGTTCGAGGGGCGCATCTTCCAGAGCATCGACGAGGGTGTCGCCTACATTGGCGAGATCGGGTTCGACGACATGCGCGATCGCGGCGTCCGCGCTGCCGACGGCCTGCCGGCGGGGATCGTCTATACCGGGTTCTCCTTTGGCGTCATGCCGGCGCAGAAGCTCGCGCAGACCCGGCCGGGCGCGCGCGGGGCGCTGCTTTTCGACGCTTGCCTGCCGATCACCGGCCCCTGGACCTTCGGACCATGGCCGGACGACGTCCCGGTCCAGATCCACGGTATGGACAATGACCCGATCTTCGCTGGCGAAGGCGACATCGCCGCCGCCCGCGAGATCGTCGAAAAGGCGCAGGACGCCGCGCTTTTCCTGTACCCCGGCGATCGGCACTGCTTCGCCGACAGCTCGCTCCCGTCCCATGACGCGGATGCAACCGCGCTCCTCACCAGCCGGGTGCTTGAGTTCCTGGATCGCGTCTGATCCCAGGCGGCGTCCTGACCCGCCTGCGGATCTCCCGGCGGCTCAGACCGGTTCGAAGTGGTAGGCTGCGCAGGGCTGGTCCAGGCGGGTGCCGCCCTTGACGGGTCTTCCCAGGCGCTTGAAGCGACGCTCCATTTCCGGGTGCATTGCTGAAACCTGCGCTTCCTGCGACGGGTTCATGCGCAGGAGGTCGTCGATGATCGTCTGAAAGTCGGGGACGACACGGCCGATGACGTATTCATGGCGGGAAACCAGCCTCCATCCCTCGCCATCCAGACCTTGAAGCAGTTGGTGGGCATGCCGTCGCGTGGCGCGCTCGTCCTCGACCGGCAGGAGCACTTCGCTCATCGGGCCGTCGGGCAGGGGATCGACGATATGGAGCCGGCCGTCCGGCAGAAGGCTGCGCTTCGCCTCCTCGACCGCCTTGACCCGCAGTCCTTCCGGCACATGGTGGAAGCTGAACAGGTAGATGACGAGGGCGGCGCCGGACGCGTCGGCAGGCAGGGCTTCACCCAGGCCTTCCGAAAAGGAGACGCCTGCGACGTCCTGCCCCGCGCGGCGAGCGCGGTCGACGAGTTGGGGTGAGACCTCCAGCCCGAGTGCCCGCCAGCCGAACGAAGACAAGGCGCGCGTCGAGGAACCGTCCCCGCAGCCGACATCGACGGCCAGCGCACCGGATCTCGGCACGACGAGCCGATGAAGGTGCAAGAGATGCGTTTCGATCTCCGAATGCATGTTCCTCGCCCCCGCCCAGGGCGGGAGCCCGGCCTGATCAGCCGGGCTCCGCTCTGTCGTTCAGGCCTCGACTGCCCTGGGCGCCTCAGTCGAAATCGATGCTGATCAGGAAATCGTCCGGAAAGGGCGCGCCCTTGCCGTTCTCGAGCTGCGCCTTGAGGCTGAACAGGAAGCTCGCCCACTTGGTGCTGCAGTGGTTCATGAAGTCCACCGGTTCCCGCCAGCCCTGATGCTTGAAGCGCAAGGTCGTCCCCTCGCCTTCCGGCGTCAGGTCCCAGATGACCCGGGTGCCGATCCACTCCTCCGGCCCTGCCACCACTTCCCAGACGACACGTCTTGCGGGTTCGAGTTCGAGCACCTTCATGTCGAAGAAGCCGCGTTCGCCGAAGCGAAAACTGATCACGCTGCCGACCTCGGAGCGCCCCTTGGTGTCCCTCGTCCACCAGCTGGAGAGCTTGTCGATGGACGTGAGCGCGCCATAGACCCTGGGCGGCGGCGCGTTGTGGATGCCGATGCGGTGCAGAATGTCGAACATTGCAGATTCCTCGATGGGGTTCTTGAGGCCGCGTCCGGGCCGGTGGTGTCCACCGGTGCCGTGCGCGGCAGGGTCTCAGTCCGTCTCTGATGACGGTCCACCCGCCGGACCGAGCCGGTGGACCGGTCCCGTCACTGACGTTTCGGCTTGGCGAAAACGTCGAGACCTCTGCCGGTCTCCAGGTAGGACTTCAGGCTGGAGAGGACGTGCGGCCAGCCCTTGCTGATGCCGATCGCCATGCCGCTTCCGGCCGCGAGCTCGTCGTGGGTGACCGTCAGCCGCGCCATGTCCTCGTATTCGTCGATCTCGTAGGTCACCCGGCTGTACGCCGCCGGATCGTCGGCCTGCGAGGCGTTCGCCCAAGTGGTGACGAGACGGCGCGGCGGCGAGACCTCGATGACTTCCCCGACGATCTCGACGCGGCGCTCGTCGCCGGCGCGGATGTGTTGCCATCTCGATCCAGGCTTCCAGTCCGAGACGTTATCGTGGCCCCAGTAGCGCCTCGCGATCTCGGGATTGGTGACGGCCTCGAACACCTCTTCCGGTGTCGTCCGGATATAGACTGCGTAAACGAAGCTGGTCGTCTCATTGCTCATGTTTCTTGCCTTTCGGTCTCTTCTATCGGCACCCACCGGCCTGGCGGGGCCAGGGCCGGCCTGAGCGGCGGGTCGATCTCGACTGATGTCAGCGGACGCCATCCGAGGCGGGCGAAGGATGACGGCAGTTGCCTCACGGGCTTGACCGCCTCCGCTCCTCCGGGTCGAGAGCCCTGGTGGTTCTCGGCCCGCAAGACCCGCTCCAGTCGATCGAGGCGGCCTGCCTCGAAGCACCGGTCGCCGAACGGCTGTTGCTTGTCCGCACTGGTCGGTTCTCTTGGTATCCCGGACAGCTATTCTCCGCTCCAGAGGTCTGTATTCGTCCCTCGCAGGGAATACATAGCGGCGGACGACGAAGCGGCGGGAGTTACAAGTGTGACGGGATTTGCATGGACTCGCTGATCACGGCCGCGGCGCGTGCGCTCGCGACAGGCGATCCGCTGCTCGCCCTGAAACGGGTCGCCCTGCGCGACGATGCACCCGCCCTCGCCCTGCGGGGCATAGCGATGGCCCAGCTCGGCGACCTTGCCCGCGCGAAAGCCCTCCTCAGGGTCGCCGGACGCGCCTTCGGCCCGAGGGATTCCGTCGCCCGCGCCCGATGCATCGTGGCCGAGGCCGAGATCGCCCTCGTTTCGCGGGACCTTGCCTCGGTCCCGGACATGCTGTCCGCCGCGCGCGCGACGCTCGACAAGCACGGCGACCACATGAACGCCGCCTACGCAGCCGGTCTGGAAGCGCGGCGGCTGCTTCTGATCGGCCGGCTGGACGAAGCCGAGCGCGTGCTTGCCGATCTCGATCCCGCCGCGTTGCCTCCGCCCCTGCGGGCAAGCACCGACCTGGTGGTTGCGGGCATCGCCCTTCGACGCTTGCGCACCGGAGCCGCGCGAAAAGCCCTCGCCCGCGCCGAGGCCGCGGCCCGGGCGGCGGGCATCTCAGCCTTGCAGGCGGAGGTCCAGGCCGTGGCCCTTCTGGTGAACAGGCCCGCCGCCCGGATCGTCGAAGGCGGCAGCGAGCGCCTTCTGATTCTGGAGGACGTCGAAGCCCTGTTCGCCTCGGACGCGTTGGTGGTGGATGCCTGCCGCTACGTCGTGCGGACGAAGGACATGGCCCTGCCGCTGGCGACCCGCCCGGTCCTGTTCACCCTTGCACGCGCCCTGGCCGAAGCCTGGCCCGATGGCGTGTCGCGGGATGCGCTCATTGCGGATGCCTTCCGCGCCAGGCACGCCGACGAATCGCATCGGGCGCGTCTCCGCGTCGAAATCGCGCGCCTGCGGGCGGAACTTCGCATGCTGGCGGACGTGAACGCGACCAGGACAGGCTTTGTCCTCGTGCCGCGTCGCCTCCAAGATGTGGTCGTGCTGGCGCCACCGGTCGAGGAACGGCACGCCGCCGTCCTGGCGTTCCTCGCGGACGGGGAATCCTGGTCAAGTTCGTCCCTGGCGATCGCGCTCGACATCAGCCCGCGCACGGTGCAGCGCGCCCTCGAAGAACTGATGGCGGCCGGCAAGGTGCGGTCGATCGGTGCGGGACGCGCCCGCCGCTGGATGGCCCCGCCGGTGATCGACTTCCCGACAACATTGTTACTCCCCGGCTCGCTGCCGGGAGGCTAAAGGTGGAGCCATGAAGCGAGCCGCAGCCGAAATCATCGAGGAATACGGTCCGTTTCCCAGTGTCGACCAGATCGCCGGCGTCACGTTCGACGGTGAGCGCGTCTGGTTCGCCTCGGGCGACAGGCTGAACGCGCTCGATCCGTCAAGCGGACGCGTGCTGCGTTCCATCGACGTTGCCGCGCATGCGGGAACGGCGTTCGACGGACACCATCTCTATCAGATCGCCGAGGACCGCATCCTGAAGATCGATCCGGCGTCCGGCGAGATCCTGTCCACCATCCCGGCCCCCGGCGGCGGCGGAGATTCGGGCCTCGCGTGGGCCGAAGGGACACTCTGGGTGGGGCAGCACAGGGGCCGCAAGATCCATCAGATCGATCCGGAGACGGGCGCCATCCTGGCCACACTCGAATCCGACCGCTTCGTCACCGGCGTGACATGGGTCGACGGCGATCTGTGGCATGCCACCTGGGAGGGTGACGAAAGCGAGATAAGGCGCATCGACGCCGAGAGCGGCAGGGTCCTGGAGAAGCTCGCCATGCCGAAGCAGATCGGCATTTCCGGACTTGAAGCCGATGGCAACGATCGATTCTATTGCGGCGGCGGCCCCAGCGGCAGGATCCGGGCCGTGCGACGCACCGATCCGTCGCGGGCCTAGCTGCTTCGACCGTAGCGTGACGACAGCCGCCCCGCCGGCGCCTCGAGATCCTCATGGCGAAACAGCCTGCCAGAAATTGCGGATCGCGTCCTGCACCCGCATGCAGCATCCGGGGCGGGCCCGCGTTTCGACGCCTGCCGCGATCGGAAGCCCTCACCGAGGCGCTTGCCTCGCGGGGCCAAAGGTGCGACTCGGTCGGCAGGATTCCGGTCGAGAGCACGATGCACCTTCCCGTCGGGGCGAGCCCCGCTGCCAGCGCCGAACCGTGCCGCCATGGCTGAACCAGCGCCGAGCGCCGTCATTTCGGGTGCGGCCGGCGGCATCGGCCGCGGGCTGGCCGAGGGCTTCCTCGCCGCCGGCTATGCCGTGACCGGCGTCGACCGCGCCGCAGAGGGCTGGGATGCGCCGGGATTCCGTTACGTGCCGCTCGACGTGAGCGACGGCGACGCCGTCGCCGACTTCGGTGCGGGGCTCGACCGGCTCGACGTGCTGGTCAATGCCGCCGGCATCATCCGGCGGGTCGAGGAGTTCGAGCTCCCCGTGTTCGAGGCGGTGATCGACATCAACCTCACCGGCACGATGCGGCTTTGCTCGGCCTGCCGACCGGCGCTCGCGGCCCGGGGCGGGGCCATCGTCAACATCGCCTCGATGCTGTCGTTCTTCGGTGGCGGACTGGTACCTGCCTATGCGGCCTCGAAGGGCGGCATCGTGACCCTGACCAAGTCGCTTGCCATCGCCTGGGCGAAGGACGACATCCGCGTCAATGCCATCGCACCGGGCTGGATCGCGACGCCGCTCACCAGCGCCCTCCAGGCGGACCCGGCGCGGAGCCGCACGATCCTCGAGCGCACCCCGATGGGGCGCTGGGGCGAGGCGGGCGATCTCGTCGGCCCGGCCCTGTTCCTCGCCGGCGAGGCAGCCCGCTTCGTCACCGGCGCGGTGCTGCCGGTCGACGGCGGCTATTCGTCGATGTGAGGAAGGAGACTGAGGCCATGACCGAAGCGGCCCGCCGGAACGACCCGCGGATGCCCTACCAGCTGCCGATGCCGAAGGAAGCGTCGCCCGATCTGGTCATCCCGAGCGTCCTGCCGGAGGACGAGCGCGTCTGGGTGCCGCAGGCACCGAACGTGTGGTTCCGGCCGCTCTGCCTCAACGCCGCGCAGGGCTACTGGGTCAACCTCCTCAAGGTGACGCGGGCGGGCGTCCTCTCCCGCCACCGCCACACCAACCCCGTCCACGGCTACGTCATCAAGGGCCGCTGGCACTATCTCGAGCACGACTGGGTGGCGACCGAGGGCGGCTACGTCTACGAGCCGCCGGGCGAGACGCACACCCTCGTGGTGCCCGACGACGTCGAGGAGATGATCACGCTGTTCCAGGTCAACGGGCTGATGCTCTATGTCGACCCGTGGGGCAAGGCGACGGGCTACGAGGACGTCTTCACCAAGATCGACATGTGCCGCAAGCACTACGCCGCCTGCGGGCTGGGCGAAGGCTTCGTCGACCAATTCATCCGCTAGAGTCCGCATGGCCCGTTCCGTTTCCGGCCCCGAGATCGAGCGGCTGATCCAGCTGCTCTCCAAGCTGCCCGGCCTCGGGCCGCGCTCGGCGCGGCGCGCGGCGCTGCACCTGATCGACCGCAAGGAGGAACTGCTGGTGCCCCTCGCCCGCGCCATGGACGTGGCGGTCGAGCGCATCGTCCCCTGCTCGACCTGCGGCAACATCGATACGTCCGATCCCTGCCTGATCTGCACCGACCCGCGGCGCGACCCGACGACCATCGTCGTCGTCGAGGAGGTCGCCGACCTCTGGGCGCTCGAGCGCGCCGGCGCGATCAACGCCCGCTACCACGTGCTCGGAGGGGTGCTGTCGCCGCTCGACGGGGTCGGCCCCGACGACCTCCGGATCGATGGTCTCGTCCAGCGCGTCGCGGCCGGCGGGGTGACGGAAGTGATCATCGCGGTCAACGCAACGGTCGAGGGCCAGACGACGGCGCACTATCTCACCGACCGGCTCCAGGCCTTCGACCTCAAGGTGTCGAGGCTCGCCCATGGCGTGCCGGTGGGCGGCGAGCTCGACTACCTCGACGACGGGACGCTGGCCGCCGCGGTTCGGAGCCGCACCCCGTTCTGAACCCATGGGAACGGCGCCACGCAGGACGCACGGCGCCGTCGAAGAAGCGCAGCGGCGATGGCTCAGACCAGGAAGAAGTCGCCAGCCTTGAGGTTCAGACCCGACTGGACCTCGCCGAACTTGATCAGGTTGTTGCTGTCGATGGCGTAGGACAGCCTGCCGTTCGCCTTGTTGTAGACGATGACGCTGTCCTCGCCGGCATAGTCGCTCGACTTGATGAACTTGTCGCTGCTCAGCTTGCCGCTGCCGGTGAGCTCGGGAAACACCGCCTTGACCAGCTGGATCTTGTCCTCGCCCGGCTTGAAGTCGGTGATCGACGAGGTGTTCCCGACCGCGAGCTGGCTCGAGAATTGGAAGGTGTCGGCGCCCTTGCCGCCGCTGAGGACGTTGCTGCCGGTGCCGCCGTCGAGGAAATCCTTGCCTGCGTTGCCGGCGATGACGTCCGCTCCGCCTTCACCATAGAGCTTGTCGTTGCCCTTGCCGCCGGCGATCTTGTCGTTGCCGCCACCGCCGTTGATCTTGTCGTTGCCGTTGAAGCCGGCGAGTTTGTCGCCCTGGTTCGATCCGACGATCTTGTCGTTGCCCTTGAAGATCGCCTTTTCGTAGTTGCCGGTGAAGAAGTTCTTCATCTTGGTGAGCTTGATGTCGAGCCCGCCCAGGAAATATTTCTCCGAGCCATGGACCTTGACGTCGATCGACTTCATCGTGCCGCTGACCGGGTTCTTCAGCACGAACAGCATCGCCTTGCCGGTGACGTGCATGTCGATGTCGCCCTTGGAGGCGTCGAAGCTCTTCCCCTCCCCCTTCCGGGTCAGGTTCTTCTTGATGTTCTGGAACAGGCCAATTTCCGTCAGCTTGGAATTGTCGACTGCCTTGTAGGCGACGAACTTGACCATTTCGCTTCTCCCCGGCGCATTCCGCTGCGCGATGCGTGACCCCGCGATTGAGCGCAGGGTGCATGCCCCGTCAATCGGAAAGATGGTGAGCCGCGGAAGTTTGCGACAATCCTCGCCCCGACACGTCGCGCGCCGAGCGCCGAAAGCCCCGTCGTGGGCTCAGGCCTTCACCGAGCCCGCCGTCATGCCGGCGAGGAAGTAGCGCTGGGCGATGAGGTAGAGGACGAGGAGCGGCAGCGAACCGAGGACGCTCATCGCCATCATCTCGTTCCACTCGAAGGCGTGCTGGCCCATGAGCAGGCTGATGCCGATCGGCACCGTCCGCATGTCCATCGACTTGGTCAGCGTCAGGGCGAACAGGAACTCGTTCCAGGCGAGGAGGAAGGTGTAGACCGCCGTCGCCACGATGCCCGGCAGCGAGATCGGCACGATCACCCGCCACAGCGCCGTCCAGCTCGAGCCGCCGTCGACCAGCACCGCTTCGTCGAGCTCCTTCGGGAGGGTGTTGAGATAGCCGGTCATCAGGAGGATGGCGTAAGGGAGGGTGAAGACGAGGTAGGTGAGGATCAGCGCGTAGTAGGTATTGAAGATGCCGAAGGCGACGACCATCCCGAAATAGGGGATGAGGAGCGTGATCGGCGGCACCGTCTGGGTGCTGATGACGAGGAGGTTGAAGGGCTTCTTGAGGCGGAAGTCGTAGCGGCTGAAGGCGTAGGCGGCGAGGACCGCGATGACCAGCGTCAGCAGCGTCACCACCCCGGCGACGAGATAGCTGTTGAAGAAGAAGCGGAGCTTCACCGGATCGGTGAAGATCGACATGTAGGCCTCGAAGGTGAACACCTTCGGCAGGATGCTGGGCGGCAGCGCGAAGATCTCGGTGTTCGACTTGAGCGAGGTGAAGAACATCCACACGATCGGGAAGCAGGCGAAGAGGAGGCCGACCGCGAGGCCCAGATAGAGCAGCCAGGTCGAGGCGTGGGAGCGTCTTGCAAACCGGTTTGCCATGGCCGTCACCGCGCCGCTTTCTGGTGCTTGATGTAGAAGTAGGTCATGCTCATCGAGATGATGAACAGGATCACCGCGCTTGCCGCCGCGATCGAGAACTGGAAGCGCGAGAACGCTGCCTTGTAGGTGTAGATGCTCATCATCTCGGTGGCGTGGATCGGGCCGCCGCCGGTCGTCATCCAGACCAGCGGGAAGACCTGCATGGTCCAGATGAAATCGAGCAGCGCGATCGACACGATGATCGGCTTGAGTTGCGGCAGCGTCACATGCCAGAGCTGGCGGATCGGGCCAGCGCCGTCGATGCTCGCCGCCTCGTACAGGTCGCGCGGGATGCCCTGCAGGCCGGCGAGCAGCGTGACCATGTAGAGCGGATAGCCGGCCCAGATGTTGACGAAGGTCAGCGCATGGATCGCGGTCTTCGGCGAGGAGAACCACTCGACCTTGAAGTCGACGATCTGGAGCGACATGAGGATGGCGTTGACCACGCCATTGGGGTCGAGGATCAGGCGCCAGATGATGGCGATGATCACCGCCGTGAAGAGCCACGGCAGGATGTAGAGGACGCGCAGAACCGCTCGAGTCGTCGGGCTGATGCGGTCGGAATTGAGCATCAGCGCGAAGGCGAGGCCGATGAGGACGTGGAAGACCACGCTCATCACCGAGAAATAGAGCGTGTTGCCGATCGACTGGATGAACACCGGATCGGCGAAGATCTTCGCGAAATTGTCGAACCAGACGAAGCTCGGATCGGGCGTGAGGATGGCGCCGTCGAGCAGCGAGTAGCGGAACACCGCCACCATCGGATAGAGCATGAGCAGGAAGAAGAGCACCGCCGACGGCGCGATGTAGAGGTAGGGCACGAGCCTTCGCCGATGGATGACGGCGTAGCTCACGCCCCGCCCGAAGACGCCCGGCACTGCGGCCGTCGCACCTGCCATCTCGTCACCTCGCACGTGGTCTGGTCGGAGCGGTCCGGCGGTCGCCGGCGAGCCGGGCCCGAAGGCCGCGCCGCGGCAGTGCCCCGCTGACGAAAAGGGCGACGCGCATCGCGGCGCGCCGCCCGTTCAGTATGGGGCCGATCCTAGAATTCGGCTTCCCACTTCGCCTGGGCCTTGGCGGCGGCCTCTTCAGCGGTCTGATTGCCCTCGAGCATCGCCTGGATCTCGACGTCGAACTGGCGCATCAGCTCCTCGGCGACCGGCAGGCCGACGAACTCGTTGGCGAGATAGCCCTCCTGGAAGATCTCGAAGGCCTTGCCGAAGAGCTCGTCCGAGGCGACGAAGTCGGGCTTGGCGTTGACGTTGCCCGGGAAGGCGTTGGCGATCGAGACGAGCTTGGCGTTGACCTCTTCGCTCATCAGGTAGGCGACGAGCTTGAAGGCCTCCTCCTTGTTGGCGCTGTTCTCGCTGACGCCGATGCCCCAGGAGGCGTAGGGCAGACCGCGCTTGCCGTCATAGCCATCGGCGGCCGGCACGGCGGTGATGCCGAAGTTGAGGTCGGGGTTGCGGTCGCGGATGAGGTTGATGTGGGCGAGCGAGCTCACCATCATCCCGACACGGCCGTTGACGAATTCCTCGACCTTGTCCTGCTCCTGCTTGGCGAAGGTGCCGGGGGAGATGACGCCCTCGTCGTACATGCCCTTGATGAAATCGAGGGCGCCGACGACGTCGGGATTGGTGAGGTCCGGCTGACCGTCCTTCAGCATGCTCTTGCCGGAGGCCCAGACCCAGGACATCACGTCGTTCTGGACGCCCTGGGGCGACTGCAGCGAGAGCGGCAGGACCCAGCCATACTGGTTGTTCTCGGCGTCGGTCAGCTGCCGCGCCGCCTCGAGAAATTCGGTCCGGTTGGACGGCATCCCGTCAACCCCGGCGGCCTCGAGCATGTCGAGGTTCATGAACACCGGGTAGACGAAGGAGGCGACCGGGAACATGTAGCTGCCGTCGCCGACCCGGATCACCGCGGCGACCTGGTCGATATCGAAGCCGGAAGCCTCGACCAGCGGACCGAGATCGGCGATCGCGCCCTGCTTGGCGAGGTCGTTGACCCAGGCGCCGTCGAGACCGACCACATCGCTCAGCGTGCCGGTGGCCGCACCGACGACGATCTGGTCGCGGGTCGTGGAATAGGGCCCGCTGACGAGATTGACCTTGATTCCCGGGTTCTGCGCCTCGAAGTCGTCCATGATGCCGCGGAGCGCGCCGGCCGGCAGTTCCGGCTCCCACCACTGGATGAACTCGAGATTTGTCTCGGCGTGGACGCTGCCGACGGTCATTGCGAGTGCGACTGCTGCCGTCTTGAGGAGCAGCATGGACTTCGTGATGGTCATAACTTCCTCCCAGGTTGAATTGGCGGCCCCGTCGCAATGCGACGATGGCTCATCAGAGCGCCCTGCCCCTCGCAGGCTTCCACACCTCCCGGTTCCTGGCGGCTCCCGCCGCGAACTCTGCCTGAATAAGCGCCGACGCGTCCTCCACGCGTGAAGTCGCTGTGTTTTGCGTTTTTATCAGCGTATATGCCCATCGTCAAGGTGGGTATCTCCGCAAGAACCAGCAGCCGCTGCCTACGAGGGACCACGGCCGGGCCGCCCGCAAGGGGCTCCAGGTCGAACAAAAGGAAACTGCAACGAGTATCGCGGATCAAGCCGCGACGATGACCTCGACCTGGGCCTCGTCGAACGCGGCGGCGAGCGGCGCCGGCGGCTGCGCATTGGTGACCAGGACATGGACCCGCGCCAGCGGTGCGATATGGGCGAGTACCGTCGCGCCGAACTTGGCCGCATCGGCGAGCACGATGACGCGGCGGGCCGACGCCATCATGGCCGCGATCATGGTCGCCTCCTCGATCATCGTGGTCGACAGCCCGCGCACCGAGACGCCGCCGACTCCCACAACGGCAGTGTCGGCGCTGAGCGGCCCTGCATCGGCGAATCCCACGGTACCGATCGTCACCTGGAGTTCCTGCCGGACGTGCCCTCCGAGAAGGTAGACGCCGCGCGTCGTATTGGGCGGGACCACCGCCGGAACGCCAAGGTTGTTGGTGACAATGGTCAGGTTCCGGAGGGACCCGAGCTCGCTCACGAAGGCCCGTGTCGTCGATCCGCCGTTGACGATCAGCGCCTCGCCATCGGCGATCAGCGTCGCCGCCGCGCGCGCGATCCTCGCCTTCTCCGCGGCGCGCGCATTGACCCGGAGGGCGACGGGCGTGTCGCGATCGACGAAACCGTCGACCGCAACGGCGCCGCCATGCGTCCGGGTCAGGAGGCCGCGTCCCGCGAGGTAGTCGAGATCGCGCCGGATCGTGTCCGCCGACACGGCGAACTCGCTTGCGATGTCGGTGACGGTGATCGAGCCGCGCGTCTTCGCGACCTTCAGGAGCTCGCTCCGCCGCCGCGCCGGCAGCGAATAATCCGCCTCGGGCCGCGAGGTCTGCTGCGCAGGGCTGTTGTTTCCGGGGGTGGACATGCGGCGCTCGGATGGCTCCTGGAGACGGGGAAAGCGTACAGGAATTTCGCAGCCGCGCCAACTTGACCTTGCGGCTTTAGGCCAGTATGTGTTCACACAAGCGGCATGTACAAGCAAAAACATGCATATCTGGGAGGTTCCGTGTCCCGTTCTCAGGGCCAAGGTCGCACCGCGGGCAAGCATGCCCGCGGCACTGCAACGACGGTCGCGTGCGATTGCCGGTTCGCTCCGTCCGGTCGCTGCAGGAGCCGGGCCGGCCTTCGGAGAGCACCATGAGCCGGGATGTCCGGTGGCCGGACCGCTATGCGGCGCTGATCGGGCGCCTGCCGGCGATCGTGGCGGAGGCGCGCCTCACGGTGGGCGGCTTCAGCACCTGCGTCGACGTCTATTTCACCCTCCGCGATGCGATGCCGCCGCTTGCCGAGGCGGCGCGCACCGTGCCCGAGGGCCGCGCCCTGCTCGCCGAACTGAAGCGCCGCGCGTCGAGCGGCGTCGGAGGCGAGATCTTCGTCGACTGGCCGGACGGCCCCGCCTGGATCGACGGGCATGTCTCGGGGCGACGGGCGATCGGCGGGACCAGCGCCCAGGCGGCCCACATGCTCGCCACCCTCGGTGCCCCGGCGCTGATCGCCCAGGAGGACCGGAGCGAATATCAGCTCTCGGTCCTTCATCCCGGGATCCTGATCGCCACGGAGGACGGCATCCTCCCGGCGCTCAAGGTGCCGCGGTCCGGTGCCGGCCGGCCGCCGCACTGCATCTTCGAGTTCACCGCCGGCGAGACGATCGGCGAGGTGGCGGTGCCGCGCTCGTCGCGCACGATCGTCCGCTTCGACCACAGCGACCTGCAGCGCGATGCCGCCTTCGTCGCGGCGTCCACGGCCGAGGCGGAACACGCCGGTGCCGGCATCCTCTGCGGCTTCAACGAGATCCCGCCCGACCGGGCCGAGGACGAACTCGGCTACGCCGCCGATGTCGCAAGGGCCTGGCGGCGCGCCGGCCTCGGCCTCCTCCATGTCGAACTCGGCGATTTCCACGAGGATTCGCTCCACGACCTGACCATCCGCCGCTTGCTGCCGGAGGCGACCTCGGCGGGCATGAGCCGTTCCGAACTGGCCGACTTCGCCAGGGACGGCGAGCCCGCCGAGGTCACCGCGATCCGGCTCGCCGGGGAATACGGGCTCGACCGGATCTGCGTTCATGCCGACGAGTGGGCGTTCACCGTCACCCGCGGCGACGGTGCGCACGAACTGGAGGCGCTCGAGATGGGCTGCCTGCTCGCCTCGACCCGCGCCGCCGGAGGCTATTTCGCCGTCCCGGACCGGATCCCGGCCGGCGCCCGCTTCCTCGAGCCGCCCCTTCCCGCCGTGTCCCGGCGCGGCGAATGGTCGATCGCCTGCTGCGCGGCGCCGTGGCTCGAGAAGCCGGCGGCGACGATCGGGCTCGGCGACACCTTCCTTGCGGGGACGCTGCTCGTCCTCGGCCGCGTGCCGCAGGCCGCCAGCCGCGAGAGATCCGAGGTGGTCACCCCGTAGTCAACCCGCGGACGCGCCCGCCCCGGTCGCCCCGCACGTCGTTCAATGCTCAACACACCACGAGGACTGCTCAAATGCACCGCATGGACACCAAGCTGGCGAAGATCCGCGCCGGGAACTACGCCAAGGGCGACTTCATCATCGCCGACGCCAAGGACGGCGACATGTCCAATCCGATCCCGGCCACCGGCCCGGTTCGCGACGCGGCGGGCAATCTCGTCCGCTTCCGCACGCGGGCCGAGTTCCTCGAGATGATCACCCAGCTCATCGCGCAGGACGTACTCGACATCATGCTGGTCTCGGCCTCGAACCTCGAACTCCTCACCGAGGCCGGCGCCTTCAAGGGCAGCGCCGTGAAGCCGTCCTTCCGTGCCAACGACACCACCGACATCTGGGGCGCGCGCCCGAACGGCTACGGCAAGCTCGGCGCCTCGCGGCCCTTCCGCACGGCCAACCTCAAGGACATCGCCGCCGCCGGCCTCTCCGATCTCGGCCTCTACTCGGTCACCTTCGTCAACGACCTCGACGCCGACCTCCGCTCGCTGGAGGCTTTCGCCGACTTCCGGGAGGATGCCGCGGCGAACGGCATCAAGTACTTCCTCGAGGTCTTCAATCCCAACGTGGACCCCGGTCTTCCGTCGGAAGCCCTGGGCAGCTTCGTCAACGACAATCTCGTGCGGAGTCTCTCGGGCGTGCTGAAGGCCAAGCGGCCGCAGTTCCTCAAGTATCCCTACAACGGCGCCAAGGCGCTCGAGGAGCTGGTGACGTACGACCCGCAGCTCGTCGTCGGCGTCCTGGGCGGCGGCGCGGGCACCAACCGCGACACGTTCGAGCTGATCTACCAGGCCGAGAAGTACGGCGCCCGCGTCGCGCTCTTCGGGCGGAAGATCAACCTCGCCGAGAGCCAGCTCGACATCGTCCACTTCATGCGCCAGGTCGCCGACGGCAAGATGCTGCCGCTCGAGGCCGTCCGCGCCTACCACGGGGCGCTGAAGGACAAGGGCATTCCCTCCGTGCGCTCGCTCGAGGACGACAGCGCCGTGACCGAGGCGGTCCTGAAGGCGGCCGCCTCCGCCTGACGCCGACGAGACGTCACCACCGCACGATCGGCGTCCGGCTCCTGCCGGACGCCGCGTTCCCGGGATCCGTTGCCGCCGTCGCCGACGAGGGCCGCCCGCGTCGCGGCGTCGGCCGGAAAGCGGCTTCGATTGCGACCTCCGACAGCGTGACGTCCAGCGGCGTGCCGAACACCGTGGTCGTCGAGAAGAATGAAAGCTCGCTTTCGTCGAGAAGAATGAAAGCTCGCTTGCGGCGAGACGGAGGCGGAGTGGGACCATCACGCCCGCCACCCCACCCGCCGCGGCCGGCCCGGGATCGTCGCCTCCCGGATAGGACTCGAGTTCCGCGAGCAGCGACGCAAGCGAATCCTCGCCCGAAATGCGGACCTGCCGGCGAACGCGGTCGAGGAGATGCGAGCGCCATTCGGCGAGATTTGCGATGAGCGGCGCAAGCCCGCGCGGATGCAGGGTGAGGCGGAGTACGTTGAGCGGCGACCCGAGAAGGTCCGGGTCGTTTGCCGCCGCCACCAGCGCTTCCGCCGGCGCGTTGGCTCGAAACCACCGTCCAGTGCCGGTCGCCGCGAGTGCCGGAAACGGCGCATGGCGGCCGAGAAGCCGGTCGAGCCAGGCGGATCTGCGCCCCGAACGGGCTCGGTTGCGGAAGCCGGGAATGCTGTGCGTCGGTGCCATGCGCCATCCGGACCGTGATGACGAATGATGGCGCACACTCCCTCCAGCCTGGTCGGCACGGGGAGCCGGCGGTGTCGAATTCGGGTGGCGCCGTTCGTCATGGCTCTGGAAACAGCATGAGACATGACCCAGGAGGACCACGATGCTGCAGAGACGGATCGTTCTCGTCGGCGGGCTGGGCAGGACCGGACGCAGGATCCACGACCGGCTGCGGGCGAGGGGTGTCAATGCGGTCGGGGCGTCGCGCTCGACCCGGCCTGCGTTCGACTGGCGCGACCGGGCCACCTGGCCGGCGGCGCTCCGCGGCGCCACGGCCGCCTATGTCGCCTATCACCCGAGCCTTGCCGAGCCCGGCGCCGCAGACGACACCGGCCTCTTCTCCTCGATCGCCGCCGAGATGGGGGTCGAGCACATCGTCCTCCTTTCCATGCACGGCGGCCGGCGCCCCCGACGGGCCGAGGAGCGGCTGCGGCGGGCGCCGCTCGACCACACGATCCTCCGGGCCTCGTGGCTCGCCGAGACCTTCGCCGAGGCGGCCTTGCGCGACGGCATCGTCGGCGGCGACATGCCGATGCCGGCGACCGACTTCCGCGAGCCCTTCGTGAGCGCCGACGACATCGCCGATGCCGCCGTCGAGGCCCTGTGCGACCCGACCCATCTGAATTGCACCTACGCGATCACCGGACCCCGCATGCTGCGCCTCTCGGATGCCCTCGCCGAGATCGCCGCCGCGAGCGGCCTGACCATCCGCCGGCAGCGCCGACAGGGCGACGGCCCCATGCCGGTCGACGCCGCGCTCCAGCCCTTTACCGGGCCGCGCGGGGCCCGCGGAGGGCGGGTCGCCGACGATCTCGAACGCATCCTCGGACGGAAGGGCCTCGACTTCGCCGACTGCCTGCGGCGATCGCGCGTCTGGGCCGGTTGATGCGCGGCGGCGCGGTGCCCCTTCGCGCGGCGCCCCGTGCGTCGTGAGACGGAAGAGCGACAAAGGAGCATTTCCATGCGGAAGATTCTCGCCACGGTATTCCTCACCGTTGACGGCGTCATGCAGGCTCCGGGCGGGCCGAAGAGGACACGATGGGCGGCTTCGCCCATGGCGGCTGGCAGGCAGGTGCCTGGGAGGACGCCATCGGCGCGGCGGTCGACGAGGTCTTCGCGGAGCCCTTCGACCTCCTGCTCGGGCGGCGCACCTACGACATCTTTGCCGCCCACTGGCCCTTCGTTCCAACCGACCCGGCCGCCCCGGGCTACGACGCCGGCATGGCCGGGATCGCCGAGAGGTTTGCAGGCATCAACAAGTATGTCGCCACGCATCGACCGGAATCGCTGGCCTGGGCAGGCACCGCGTGGCTCGGCGCGGACCCCGTGGCGGCCCTTCGCGCCCTGAAGCGGGACGACGGTCCGACCCTCCTGATCCAGGGCAGCAGCGTGCTCGTGCAGACGCTGCTCGCCAACGATCTCGTCGACCGGTTCCGCCTGATCGTCGCACCGGTCGTGCTCGGTAGCGGGAAGCGCCTGTTCGGCGACGGCACGCTGCCGCGCAGCCTCAGGCACGTGAAGACCACGACGACACCCGGCGGCACTGTCATCATCGACTACGAGCTCGGCGGCGCCGTTGCGACGGCGTCCTTCGCCATGGAGACGCCAACGCCGGAAGAGACCGCGCGGCGGGAGCAGATGAAGGGCGCGACGGGCGCCGGCTGAGCCCCCGCGCTCGCTACCGCCCGAGTGTCTCCTTCACCGCCACCGCGAGCTGCTTGAGGGAGAAGGGCTTCGGCAGGAAGTGGAATTCCTCGCCCTCGGGCAGGTTCTTCTTGAAGGCCTCCTCGGCATAGCCCGAGACGAAGATGATCTTCAGCTCGGGCCGGGTCTTCCGCAGTTCGCGGAGCAGCGACGGGCCGTCGAGTTCGGGCATCACGACGTCGGAGACGACGAGGTCGATCTGCCCGCCGACCTCCTGCATCACCTCGAGCGCCTCGACGCCGGAACCCGCCTCGTGGACGCGGTAGCCGCGTGAGGCAAGGGCGCGGGCGGCGAAGCTGCGCACCGCCTCCTCGTCCTCGACAAGGAGGATGGTGGCGCTGCCGGTCAGGTCGGAGATCCGCGGCTCGGCCTCGGCCGCGGCGGCGGCCTTCTCGCCCTCGGGCGCCACGTAGCGGGGAATGAACAGCCGGAACACCGTGCCCTTGCCGACAGTCGAATCGAAATGGATGTAGGCCTCGGTCTGCTTGACGATGCCGTAGACGGTGGAAAGGCCGAGCCCGGTGCCCTTGCCGACGTCCTTGGTCGAGAAGAACGGCTCGAAGATCCGCTCGCGCAGTTCCGGCGGAATGCCGGCGCCGGTGTCCTCGATCTCCAGCAGCACGTAGTCGGCCGCGGGCAGCGGCCGGTAGGCGAAGGCCGCGGTCTCGGCGGCGAGCAGGTTGCGGGTGCGGATCGTCGTCGTGCCGCCGCCCGGCATCGCGTCGCGGGCGTTGACGGCAAGGTTCACGATGACCTGCTCGAACTGGTTGAGGTCGGCCTTGATCGGCCACAGATCGGCGCCCGTCACCACCTCGAGGCGGACGTTCTCGCCGAGGAGGCGTCCGAGCAGCGCCGACAGGTCGGAGATCAGGTCGCCCAGTTGGAGCACCTGCGGCCGCAGCGTCTGGCGACGGGAGAAGGCGAGCAGCTGCCGCACCAGGCCCGCGGCCCGGTTGGCGTTCTGCTTGATGTTCATGATGTCCTGGAAGGACGGATCGCTCGGCCGGTGGTTGGCGAGCAGGAGGTCCGAGAAGCCGATGATCGCCGTCAGCAGGTTGTTGAAATCGTGGGCGATGCCGCCCGCCAGCCGGCCGACGGTCTCGAGCTTGTGGCGCTGGGAGAGCTGCTGCTCGAGCGCCCGGTGCTCGGTGATCTCGATGGCGTTGACGATCACGGCGTCGCGCCCGTCGGCGCCATCTTCGACCGCGTTGATGTAGAAGCGCGCGCTGCGCTCGCCGTCGCCGATGATGCCGGCGTCGATCGGGGGGATGACGCCCGGGCGGCGCGGCGCGGCAGCGAGCGCGTTGGCGACGTTCTCGCGGTCCGGCTCGGCGACGAGATCAATAAGCCGCCGGTGCCCGGTCCAGCCGGCGAGCCCGCCCTTGAACAGGCGGAGAAAGGCGGCGTTGGTGCGCCCGATCGCGCCATTGCGGTCGAGGGCGGCGATGGCGATCGGAGTGTTGTTGAAGAATCGCGTGAAGCGTACCTCGGCAGCGCGAAGGGCCTCCGACCCCTCCTCGCCGGGGCTCCGGTTCAGCACCACCGTGCGGGTCGCGCCGGGCGCCCCGTCGGCGGCGATGGGCACGCGATGGAGGAGGCGGACGGGCAGGCTCTGGCCGTTGCGCTTGACGAGGTCGAGATCGATCGTCTCGGTCCGGTCGTGGCCGCGTTCGGCGAGAACCCCCGCGAACAGCGCCAGGCTCTCACCCCGCACGAGGTCGCGCAGCGTCAGGGCACCGACGTCGAGGCGCGCGAGGTCGATGCCGAGCCACTCGGCGAGGGTGGCGTTGAGGTAGACGATCCGGCCGTCCGGCTCGGCCGAGAAGAACCCCGCCGGCGCATGGTCGAGATAGTCGATGGCGTGCTGGAGCTGGAGGAACACCGTCTCCTGCTCCGCCCGCTCGCCCGTGACATCGGCGACCGTCCACGCCGCGACCGTGCGTTCGGCGGCGGTCGCGCCGGGCACCGGGCGGACCCCGATCCGGTACCACCGCGCGCCCTCGGGCTCGCCCGCGCCGAGGGGCGTGGCGAGCCGCACCTCCTCTTCCGCGGCGCGCCCCTCGCGGGCGGCCTGGGCGACGCGATAGACGGCCTCCGCCGCCTTGGGGTCGCCGGCGAACGCACGCTCCACCGCACGCACCTCGTCGCCATCCGAACCGGTGATGGCGCGGTAGGCGCCGTTGGCGTAGATCGCCCGCCCGGCATCGTCGACGATGAGCACCCCGTCGGCCAGGCTGTCGAGGTAGCCGCGCGGGGCGTCGACGCCGGCCTTGCGGACACCGATGCGGACGAGACCGAGGGCAAGGAGGAGGAGCATCGCCACGCCGACGATCGCCAGCATGGCGAGGAGACCCAGCATGATCGGCTCGAACTGCTGGCCGTCGACCAGCATGAAGCCGACGGCCACGCCGACCAGGCCGCAGGCGAGGATGATCAGACGGCCGACTCCGCCGATACGGCCGTCGGACCGCGCCGGCTCGACATGGCCCCGATCGTCCGTTCCAGTCCCATGGCCCATCGGCACGCTCCGCATCAGCGGCGCGTCCGACGATAAAGACACTCGCGCCACCTGTCCCGCCTCCAAGCCGTCGCAATTCCGCCTTTACGGTGCCCCATGCTCCGCCAAGCGGGGATAACGCTCACGCGCCGGACTCCAAGGACACTCCGGCCCTTGCAATCCAGAGGCTTCGCTCGAAAACTGTGCCCGACCGACGAATCGCCACGACTGAATGTGCCGATCACGGCGATGCAGGGCAAGGTCGGCGACGGCCGGCTGCGTAGGAACGCCTCGACATGCAGGACATGCTGCTCCCGATTCTCGGCGAAAGCGGTGCGATCATAGCTCAATACGTCATCACTCTGGCCGTCGTCATCGCGCTCATCGCGCTGGTGGTCTGGGGCGTCCGTCACTTCGGCGGGAGCGCCGTGCGCCCGGCGGCGCGCGGCCGGCTGCCGCGGCTGGCGATCGTCGATTCCCTGCCGGTCGACAACAAGCGCAAGCTGGTGCTGCTGCGGCGAGACAATGTCGAGCACCTGATCCTGATCGGCGGGCCGAGCGATGTCGTGGTGGAGCCCTCGATCGTCCGGCAGCGCGTGGCGCAGCGGGTCGGCCAGGGCAGCGCGGTGCGGCCCCAGGCGGCGGCGACCGCGACCTTCGCCGAGGCGCCGCCACCCTCTCCGGTCGCGGCCCCGCTCGACGAGAGCGGCGAGCCCGATGTGCCGGAGCCCGCCCCTGCGCCGGCCCAGCGCCCGCCCCCGCTGCACCTCGCCCCCGCGGCGCAGGAAGCGACGGTGACTGCGGTGCCGTTCACGCCGCGGCGCAGCTATGCCGCCCCGGCCGAACGCGGAGCCAGGGAACGCGCCCAAGTCGAGCGCAGCGCGACGGAGCGGGACACGGCACCGCACCGCGAGTCGCTGCGCGGGACGATGCAGGCGACCGCCTCGCCGGCCTCGGAGTCGACCCGGCCCTACCGC
>JAEZEN010000575.1 GCA_023433185.1 Pseudomonadota bacterium
GGACGCGGCAGGGCGCATCCGCGGCGGTTCCCATCACCATGCGGCCGGGATCGCGGGCCAGCAAGGCCCGGTCGCGCCACGCGGTTGCGACGACGGCCGGCCAGTATGGCCGCCGTTCCTGTGCGAAGCGGCGCGGCGCGGCTATGACTTCGGTCACACGTCGCCTCCCCTACTCCGCCGCAGACGCTGTCGTGTCGAGCCCGAGGAAGCCGCCCGACTGCCGCCTCCACAGCGACGCATAGATGCCGCCGCGGGCGATCAGTTCGGCATGCGAGCCGGACTCGATGACGGCGCCGCGGTCCATCACGATGAGCCGATCCATGGCGGCGATCGTCGACAGGCGATGAGCGATGGCAATCACCGTCTTGCCCTCCATCAACCGGTTGAGCGACTCCTGGATCGCCGCCTCGACCTCGGAATCGAGGGCACTGGTCGCCTCGTCCAGCACCAGGATCGGCGCGTCCTTGAGGAGGACGCGGGCGATCGCCACGCGCTGGCGCTGGCCGCCCGAGAGCTTCACGCCACGCTCGCCGACATGGGCGTCGTAGCCGGTGCGTCCGCGCTTGTCGCTGAGCTCGGGGATGAACGCCTCGGCATGCGCCCAGCCCGCCGCCGCAGCGATCTCGGCCTCGCTGGCCTCGGGCCGCCCGTAGCGGATGTTGTCGCGGATCGAGCGATGGAGGAGCGAGGTGTCCTGCGTGACGAGGCCGATCTGGCGCCGGAGCGATTCCTGCGTCACCCCCGCGATGTCCTGGCCGTCGATCAGGATGCGGCCGCTCTCGAGGTCGTAGAAGCGCAGGAGCAGGTTGACGAGCGTCGACTTGCCGGCACCGGAGCGGCCGACGAGGCCGACCTTCTCACCCGGCCGGATGACAAGGCTCAGGTCCTCGATCACGCCGGCATCGCGGCCGTAGTGGAAGCCGACATGGTCGAAGCGGATCTCGCCCGCCGTGACGACCAGTTCCTTCGCGCCGGGCGCATCGGTGAGGCGGTTCGGCCGGGCGATCGTCTCGAGGCCTTCCTGGACCGTGCCCATCGCCTCGAAGACGTTGATCGCGGTCCAGGTGATCCAGCCCGACATGGTGGCGATGCGGATCGCCATGGCGCTGGTCATGGCGACGGCGCCGAGCGACAGCTCGCCGCCCGCCCACAGCCAGACGGCGAGCGCCATCGTGCCGCCGATCAGGATACTGGTCGAGGTCGTCACCAGGCCGTTCATGATCGTGATCGCCCGGGTCTCGGCACGGAACTTTCCGGTGTGCTCGCGCAGCGCCTCCTCGGCATAGGCGTCCTCGCGCCGGGCATGGGCGAAGAGCTTCACGGTCTGGATGTTGGTGTAGGAATCGACCAGCCGTCCGGTCAGCACCGAGCGGGCCTCCGAGACCTCGGTAGAAAGGTCCCGGATGCGCGGCACGAAAAGGATCAGTACCCCGGTGAAGAAGGCGATCCACAGGGCCACCGGCACGACGAGGCGCCAGTCGAGCCCCGCGAAGAGCACCATGGCGCTCGTCGCATAGACCGTGACGAACCAGATCGCCTCGCAGACCTGCACCACCGACTCGCGGAGCGCCGGGCCGGTCTGGACGATCTTCGAGGCGATCCGCCCGGCGAAGTCGTCGGAGAAGAAGCCGACCGACTGCCGCATGACGTAGCGATGGGTCTGCCACCGGACGAGATTGGTGAAGGATGGCGCCAGGGTCTGGTCGATGAGGAGCTGGTGGACGAAGCTCGTCACCGGCCGCGCGACGACGACCACGAAGGCCATCCACAGCAGAGTCCCGCCGTGCTCGGCGAGGAGGTCGGCCGGCGGCGTGTCCTGGAGGAGGTCGACGATGTCGCCGAGATAGGCGTAGAGCGCGACCTCGACCAGCGCGACCACGAGGCCCATGACGAGCAGGGCGACCAGCCCCGGCCAGACCTGGCGCGTGTAGTGCCAGTAGAAGCCGAGGAGGGTCGGCGGCGGCATCCCTTCGTCATGCGGACGGAAGGGATCGATGAAAGTCTCGAACGTGCGGAACATGGCTTCGACCATGGAAATGCGGAAAAGGGGCGCGCGCGAGCGCGTTGCGGCAGACGGGACGAAACCCGAACCGTGACTGGCGGTGGACCGCGGATGGGAATGCTCCCCGCGGCGCGTCGGCGCCGGGGGTACGCGCTCGAAGCTAGTCGGAGATGGAGCTAGCGGGCGGCGAGGCGGAACCGGTGGCGCACGAATGCCAGGTCGGATCTGATGATCTGATCAATCCGCTCCATCCGGGCCTCCTCGGTTCGCTGTTGGGACGACGCGAAATCCGCGCCGCACGTCCTGATAGCGCCATTTGCGCGCTTGACTACGACATTCGTGTGGCGCGGCCGACTTTCCCTGCGGGTGTGGCGGCGGCGCAACGCGCCGGTTACGCAGCAACGCTGTGCAGGGCGCCGCGGGCTTCGAGCTCCATCTGTACCCAGCGCGGCGCCATGTCGAACCCATTGGGCCAGGTGGGAGCACCCTCCTCCAGAAAGACGCGGGAGAAGTACGTTGGATCTCGAAGCGGCTCGACCATTGGGCCCGCCTCGGCAACCATTTCGGAAAACTCGCACTCCCCCCCGTTCCGTCGCTGAACCGGAACGCAAGGCGGTGACCTCCGAGCCACTTCACGCGCGACACCTTAATCATCGTCGAGTCCCGGGATGCGATCGAGCAGTTGCTGCGCTCGGGCACGCCTCCAATTCTCCTCCAGTTCCCCACGGTGAGCCACCGCCCACTCCTTTACAAGCCGCGCCGCCCGAGGCGGAAGATAGCCGTCCAAGATCAATCCGTCGGCAATCCCGCCCGCCATAAGACGCCAGAAAGTGCGGCGGCGGATGATCGCGAAAGTACATGCGGATCGCGATACCGTAGAAGTAGGCAACGACGGGCATGGTGGCAGGGCACTCCACACAGCGGTCCAGAATAACCCTTGCGCTTTGCCTCCGCTACTCACGGCTACTCCGCCGCCGCCTGGGCCGCGTCCTCGTCGAGGCCGAGGAAGCCGCCGGACTGGCGGCGCCAGAGCTGGGCATAGAGGCCGTCGCGGGCGAGCAGCTCCTGGTGCGTCCCCTCCTCGACGATCCGGCCGCCGTCCATCACCACGAGCCGGTCGAGCACCGCGATGGTCGAGAGACGGTGCGCGATGGCGATGACCGTGCGCCCCTCCATGAGGCTGTAGAGCTGCTCCTGAATCGCCGCCTCGACCTCCGAATCGAGGGCACTGGTCGCCTCGTCGAGAACGAGGATCGGGGCGTCCTTGAGGAGAAGCCGCGCGATCGCGATGCGCTGGCGCTGCCCGCCGGAGAGCTTGACGCCGCGCTCGCCGACATGAGCGTCGTAGCCGGTGCGCTCGCGCCAGTCGTGGAGATCGGCGATGAAGCCTCCCGCCTGCGCCCTGCCGGCGGCCGCGGCGATCTCGTCCTCGCTCGCCTGGGGGCGGCCGTAGCGGATGTTGTCGCGGACGGAACGATGGAGCAGCGAAGTGTCCTGAGTGACGACACCGATCGCAGCGCGAAGGCTCTCCTGCGTCACCCCGGCGACGTCCTGTCCATCGATCAGGATGCGCCCTCCCTCAAGGTCGTAGAAGCGGAGCAGGAGGTTGACCAGCGTCGACTTGCCGGCCCCGGAGCGGCCCACGATGCCGACCTTCTCGCCCGGCGCGATCGACAGCGACAGGCGCTCGATCAGGCCGCCGGGCCGGCCGTAGTTGAACGAGATGTCCTCGAAGCGGATGGCGCCCTCGGTGACCACGAGATCCTTTGCCTCGGGCCGGTCGACGACCTCCTGCGGGCGGCTGATGGTCTCGATGGCGTTCTCGAGCGTGCCGACATTCTCGAACAGCGACGTGATGGTGCGAAGAATCCAGCCCGACATCTGGTTGAGTCGGATGACGAGGGCGTTGGCCATGGCGATGGCGCCGACGCTCAGTTCGCCCACCGACCACAGCCAGACCGACAGCGCCGCCGTAGAGAAGATCAGCAGGCTGTTGATGACGTTGAGCGACACCATCATCTTCATGATGGTCCAGGCGAGCTCGCGGAAGGCGCCGACCTGTCGGACGAAGCCTTCCCTCGCGAAGTCCTCCTCGCGCGCGGCATGGGCGAAGAGCTGCACCGCCTGGATGTTGGTGTAGCTGTCGACGACGCGGCCGGAGAGGCCGGAATTCGCCTCCGCCGCCACCTCGGACTTGGCCCTGACCGGCGGCACCATGAAGTAGATCGTCGCGGCATAGGCGACCGCCCAGAGCGCGACCGGGATGGTCAGCCAGGGGTCGAGCCCGGCGAAGAGCGCGATGGTGCCGGCGAGATAGATGAAGAGGGTGAAGATGCCCTCGATGATGTTGACCACGCTCTCGCGGAGCGCCGGCCCGCTCTGCAGCACCTTCTGCGCGACCCGGCCGGCGAAGTCGTTCTGGAAGAAGGTGAGGCTCTGGCGGAGCACGTAGCGGTAGCTCCGCCACCGGACCAGGGCGGTCAGTCCGGGGACGAACGCGATGCTGGTGAGGCCGCGGGACAGGATGGTCGCGACCGGCCGGACGATGAGGATGACGAAGGCCATCCCGGCCAGCGCCCAGCCGTGGGTCGAGAAGAAGGTGTCCGGCGGGGTGACAGTGGCCCAGTCGACGACGATGCCGAGGAAGACGAGCAGCGCCATCTCCGCGATGGCGCTGAGGAGCGATACGATGACGATCGCGGCCAGCAGTCCCCGGTTCGGGGCGAGGAAATGCCGCGCGAACGCGAGGATGCGATCCGGCGGACGCTCCACCGGCGCAGCGACGAAAGGATCATAGAGGCGTGCAAACCAGTCGAGCATCGTTACCTTGCATCCGCCGGCGGGCGCCGGGCGGACATCTCCAGCGTCATTTATCTAGTGCGGCGGGGGCATAATGCACGCCCCGGATCGTAATGCCGCCGTCGCGCTCGCCCTCTACCAGCCCGACATCCCCCAGAATACCGGCACCATCCTCCGGCTCGCCGCGTGTCTCGGCGTGACAGTGCACGTTGTCGGACCGGCCGGGTTCGACCTCTCGGACCGGGCGCTCCGCCGGGCCGGCATGGATTATCTCGGCCATGTCGACCTCGTCCGGCATGTCGCCTGGGCACAATTCGAATCCTGGCGCGTCAGTTCCCGTCAGCGGCTCGTCCTCCTCACGACGCGCGGCACGACACCCTATGCCGAGTTCGGCTTCTCCCCGGGCGACGTGCTGCTGCTGGGCCGGGAGAGCGCCGGCGTCCCGGACGCGGTTCACGCCGCCGCCGATGCCCGGATCGCCATCCCGCTCCGGCCGGGTCTCCGCTCCCTCAACGTCGCCACCGCGGCGGCCATGGTCCTCGGCGAGGCGCTGCGGCAGACAGGCGGCTTTGCCGGGATTGCCACGCCACCCGGAACCGTGTGATTTCGTGACGATCCCCAAGGACCAAGGCGGCCGATGACCCTCCCCCCCGACCTCGAAGACAAGAAGCGGCGCGCTTTCACCTGGTTCACGGACCTGCGCGACCGGATCGGCGCGGCGCTGGAAGCGATCGAGGCCGACCTGCCGCCCGGCATGCCCTTCGCCGACCGACCGCCGGGCAGGCTCGTCCGCAAGCTCTGGAACCGGCGCGACCACACCGGCGCCGATGGCGGCGGCGGGGTCATGGGCCTGATGCACGGCCGGGTCTTCGAGAAGGCCGGCGTCCATGTCTCCGCCGTCCATGGCGAGTTCTCGCCCGAGTTCCGGAAGGACATCCCCGGCGCCGAGGAGGACCCGCGGTTCTGGGCCGGCGGCATCTCCCTGATCATCCACCCGCAGAACCCGAACGTGCCCGCGGTCCACATGAACACGCGGATGGTGGTGACCAGCCGGCAATGGTTCGGCGGCGGCGCCGCCCTGACCCCCGTGCTCGACCGGCGGCGCCTTCAGGACGACCCCGATTCGCGGGACTTCCACGACGCGATGGAAGCGGCCTGCGCGGCGCACGCGGTGGCCGACTACGGGCGCTACAAGACGTGGTGCGACGAGTATTTCTTCCTCAGGCACAGGAACGAGATGCGCGGCATCGGCGGCATCTTCTACGACTATCTGAGCAGCGGCGACTGGGAGGCGGACTTCGCCTTCACCCGCGATGTCGGCCTCGCCTTCCTCGACGTGTATCCGAAACTCGTCCGGCGCAACTTCGCGATGCCCTGGACGGAGGCGGACCGCGAGGAACAGCTCGTCCGACGCGGCCGCTACGTCGAGTTCAACCTGCTCTACGACCGCGGCACGATCTTCGGGCTGCGCACCGGCGGCAACGTCGATTCGATTCTCTCGTCCATGCCGCCCGTGGCGAAATGGCCGTGAGGCGCCTCAAGAGACCGGCAGGGCGCTTCCCCGGACACGCATTCCGATAAAATTGAGCGAAGATCGGCAACCGAACCGCAAGGGTGCGCGCGGCATCCATAAGGCCAGCATCAAGGGGGAGCTGACGTGATGAGTGTGGAGACCTCAAGCCCGCCGACCGACGACGGCACCTGGGAATTCCTCGAGGACACCTACTGGTACGTGCCGGTGCCCTATCTGCCGGCGGCCGTGCTCGTCAACACCGATCCCGTGCAGACGGCCTGGGTCGTCGACCAGACGCTGTGGCACATCACCAGCGTCGAAAACGGCTATGTCTTCGGCACGGTCGCCGCCAACTTCGGTGGAGGCTGGGGCTACTCGAGCCTCGTCGGGTCGATCACTCCGGATGGCGCTGTATCGTTCAGCTTCACGCCCGAAGATTCGGATTCCGAGGTCACGGTCGGCATCGGCAAGATGGCCTATGTCGAAGGCGCGTGGTACTTCGAGATGCAGATGACCACCGGTTCCGGGCAGGTGAACATCACGCACTGGGCCTACATGGCGCAGTCGCTTCCCGGCGACCGCGCCTGGAACGCCCTCCCCGGCTATCCCGAGAACAGCATCCCCGAGGTCTTCGCCGGCAATCCCGTCGACACGACGCCGCTGACGCTGATCATGGGCACGAACGGCGACGACATCCTCCCGGCACCCGGCGCCGGCGACGGCCTGCTGCTCTTCGGCCTCGGCGGCAACGACGTCCTGACCGGCTCGAGCACGACCGACGGTCTCGACGGTGGCGCCGGCAAGGACAAGCTGAAGGGCCGTGGGGGCGACGACGACCTCTATGGCGAGTCCGGCCGCGACAAGCTCTGGGGCGGCTCCGGCGAGGACTATCTCGACGGCGGCAAGGGCAAGGACAAGCTCTGGGGCGGCGACGGCGCGGACCTGCTGCACGGCGGCAAGGGCAAGGACAAGTTCATCTTCACCAAGGTCGGCCAGTCGACGCCGGATGCCGCCGACACGATCCTCGACTTCGCGCAGGACAAGGACGTGATCGATCTCCGCGAGATCGACGCGCGCCCGGGCAGCAGCGGCGACGGCGCCTTCCGGTTCATCGGCAAGCACGACTTCACGGGCCGCGAGGGCCAGCTCCGCTACGAATACTCCAAAGGCAACACGATCGTGCAAGGCGACACCAATGGCGACGGTGCCGCGGATTTCGCCGTGGTGCTCGTCGGCAGGATCGCGCTGACGGGATCGGACTTCCTGCTGTAGCTGCCCGGCTACGGGGCCCTGCCGAACAGGCGGCGGAGCCACGACGCGATCACCGCGCCGATGAGCCCAAAGGCGCTGATGGAGCTGGCGGGCGC
>JAEZEN010000632.1 GCA_023433185.1 Pseudomonadota bacterium
GCCCTTCTCCATCTCCTGGGTCTGGGCGTTGAACGCCTTGCAGAACTCCATGATGTTGATGCCGCGCTGGCCGAGCGCGGGGCCGATCGGCGGGGACGGCGTCGCCGAGCCGGCCGCGACCTGCAGCTTGAGGAAACCTGCTACCTTCTTTGCCATGCGTCTGTTCCCAATGGACGAGCCGGCCGGGGCCGGCGGGAATGGCGTGGTGCGGGTCCGGCGGCTGGCAAACCGCTTTCGCCTCCCACGACCGCTGCGACGATCAGGCCTTCATGACCTGACCGCATTCGAGAGGACGGTCGAGCTCGCCTGACGAGCCTAGACCTTCTCCACCTGCGTGTATTCGAGCTCCACCGGCGTGGCCCGGCCGAAGATGGAGACCGCCACCTTGAGGCGGGCGCGCACTTCGTCGACCTCCTCGATCTGGCCCGAGAACGAGGCGAACGGACCGTCGGAGACGCGCACCTGTTCGCCGACTTCGAAGCTGATCGACGGTTTCGGGCGTTCGACGCCTTCCTGCACCTGCTGCAGGATGCGGTGCGCCTCGGCCTCCGAGATCGGCACGGGCTTCTTGTCGGCGCCGAGAAAGCCGGTGACCTTCGGCGTGTTCTTGATGAGGTGATAGGCCTCGTCGGACATCGCCATCTTCACGAGCACGTAGCCCGGGAAGAACTTGCGCTCGGCATCGACCTTGCGGCCGCGGCGCACCTCGACCACCTTCTCGGTCGGCACGAGGATCTCCTCGAACGCGTCACCGAGCCCGGCCGCGTGAGCCTTTTCCTTGATCGAATCCGCGACCTTGCGCTCGAAATTCGAGTAGGCGTGGACGATGTACCACTTCTTCTCGCCCTGGATCCTGACTGGCGCCTGCATGCTCCTAGCCTCCCAGGCCGAGCAGGAACTGGACGCCGAAGCTGATCAGCGTGTCGGCGAGCAGGAAGAAGATGCTCGCCAGCACGGCCATCACCAGCACCATGATGGTCGAGATCATCGTCTCCCGCCGGCTCGGCCAGACGACCTTTGCCGTCTCGGCCCGCACCTGCTGCATGAAGGTGATCGGATTGGTTTTTTCGGCCATGAAAATCCTGCACAGCTAAGCGGCGCGCGAACCGATTGTCGGAGCGCCCGCCGCACCTGTTGGTGCGCTAGATAGAGGGTCGGGAAGCGGAACTCAAGCCCGAAGCGCCCCGGCCCTGCGTCAGGTCGGCGGTTCGACGGCCCTCACATAGAGATGCCACGTCGCGTGACCGAGCACCGGGAGCGCGACGAGAAGGCCGAGAAAGGCCGGAACCAGGGCCGCCAAAGTCACGATCGCTATGAACACGCCCCAGGCGATCATCGCTCCCGGGCTGCGATGGATGACCTGGAAGCTGACGATCATCGCCGAGACGAAGTCGATGTCGCGGTCGAGGAGGAGCGGCATGGTGATGACCGAGGTCGCATAGAGCACGAAGGCCAGCACCGCCCCGACCAGGGTGCCGACGGCGAGAAACAGGAGCCCCTGCTGCGTGGTCAGGACCACGCCGAGGAAGCCGGCGATGCTCGCGAAGCCGGAGGACTGGAGGAACAGCGCGATCAGCAGCCGCACCTGGTAGATCCACACCCAGAAGACGAAGAGCACGACGAACGCGGTCCAGCCGAGCTGGCGGTTGCGCTGCTGGACGACGACCGAGAGGACCTCTCCCCAGCGGAGCGGCTGACCGACGGCACGGCGTCGGCTGACCTCGTAGAGCCCGACGGCAACGAAGGGGCCGATCAGGGGAAAGCCGACCGCGACCGGAATGATCAGCCACGGCGCGTGCAGCACCGTCAGAAGCGCGAGGATGACCAGCCCGCCGAGGGCATAGATGCCCCCGAAGAACAGGCCGAATTGCGGGGCCGCCGCGAAATCCGACCATCCCGCGGCGAGCGCGCCGCGGAGATCGGCGAACGTGACACTGCGCACCGCGGGCAGGCGCGGTGCCTGCGGCGCAACGGCACCTTCGCTCATCGATTTCCTCCCGACACCGACGATCCGAAAGGCGCGAGACTAGCCCCGCAGCGCGCGCAATCCCTTGATCGAGCGCAAAATCGGACGGCAGGCGATCGTCCGGTGTCAGGCGAGGGCGGCGGCCGACACGATCCGCGCCCCGATCGCCGCGAGCGTGCGCTGCGTCTCGGCCACCGAGCCGTCGAGGTCGATCCCCCGGCAGGCGTCCTCGATCACGATGGCCTCGAAGCCGCTGGCGACGGCATCCTCGGCCGAGTAGCGGACGCAGAAGTCGAACGCCAAGCCGCAGAGGAAGACGCGCCGGAAGCCGCGCTCGCGAAGGTAGCCGGCAAGGCCGGTGGCGGTGTTGTGGTCGTTCTCGAAGAACGCCGAGTAGGAATCGATCCGGAGGTGGAAGCCCTTGCGAATGACGAGTTCGGCATGCGGAACGTCGAGGTCGGCGCGAAAGTCCGCGCCGGGGGTTCCCTGGATGCAGTGGTCCGGCCACAGGATCTGGGACCCGTAGGACAGTTCGACCGTCCCGAAGGGCGTCTTGCCCGGATAGGTGGATGCGAAGGAATGGTGCCCCGCCGGATGCCAGTCCTGGGTGAGCACGACGTGGGGAAAGGCCAGCGCCAGCCGGTTGACCACCGGCAGGATCGCATCGCCTTCGGGGACAGCGAGCGCACCGCCGGGGCAGAAGTCGTTCTGGACGTCGACGACGAGCAGCACGTCCCGCGGACCGGGTCTGACGGCTCCGCCCATCGGTCCCCCTCCTTCGTCTCGATCCCTTGGCCAACCTTTGCAGACCGGCACTGCCGGCCTGCCCGAGGCCGTGACTGTCGATTGTAGATGCTCCCGGAACCCTACCCGCGGCGACCATGGGCTTCAAGGAAGCCGAAGCGGCCCTGTCGCGACACGGGCGGGCACAGCCTCCCGAGGGATCCGGTTGCAGCGGGCGCCGAGCTGTGATGCCATGGCCGGGTGGCCCGATCGCGACACGTGTTTGCGGTCCGGGCGAGCACTTTCCGGGGATTGGACGATGAGCGCCGGGGCCGAGATGCACGCCGAGGCCGAAAGGAGATTCGCCTTCGGCGCGAACTGGGAGTCCTTCATCAGGACCAGCTACACGCCGCTCCGCCGGGCGCGGGCGCGTCAGGACCTTCTGTCCTTTCTCGGCGTCGAGCATCTCGACGGCCTGAGTTTTCTCGACATCGGGTCGGGCAGCGGCCTCCACTCGCTCGCTGCCCTCGACGCGGGTGTGGCCCGTATCCATTCCTTCGACTACGACCCGCTTTCGGTCCGCACGACGCAATATCTCCGCCACCTCGCCGGCGACCCGGCGCACTGGCATGTGGAGCAGGGCGACGTGCTCGACGACGCGTATCTCGGCACGCTCGGGACGTTCGACGTGGTCTATTCGTGGGGCGTCCTTCATCACACCGGCGCCATGTGGAGGGCCATCGACAACGCCGCTGCGCTGGTGAGGCCCGGAGGGCTGTTCTTCGTCGCGCTCTATTCTTCGAATGTCGCAACGCCATCGACGGCCTTCTGGCTTGACGTGAAGCGCCGCTACAACGCCGCCGGAGCAGCCGGCAGGCGGCGGATGGAGTGGTGGTACATCTGGCGGTTCGGGCTGGGCCGCAACGTCCTCCTCTATCCGGTCCGCCTCCCCCGTCTTCTCCGGCAGGTCTACGACAGGCGGCGGCAGCGCGGCATGAGCTACATGGCCGATGTCCGGGACTGGCTGGGCGGCTGGCCCATGGAATATGCCGACGATCAGGCGGTGGTGGACAGGCTGGCGGCGCAGCACGGGCAGACGCTGGTCAATGTCGCGACGGGCGAGGCCTGCACGCAGTTCCTGTTCCGCAACGAAGGCGCGGGGGCGCGGGCAATCGCCGTCGCGGATTTCGCGGCAGGGCGTGCCAGGCCCGTCGGGACGCGTCGCCTGGACCTACCGGCGCGCGAGAGCGCTTCGGAAGCGCGATGAGGTCGCGAAGTCTACGGTTCGGGCATCCGCCGCGCCCGGCCGGTCCCTAACCCGTTGATTGCCAACGGATACGATGGATCGATGGCAGGGGCAGAGGGACTCGAACCCCCGGCCTGCGGTTTTGGAGACCGCCGCTCTACCAACTGAGCTATACCCCTAGCGCATCGGCGCGTGTGATGTGCCTCAAGCCGCGCCGTCTTGCAAGTGGTCGTTGCCGCAGTCTCCGACAAGCCTCGGCTATTCGAGATAGTCCGCCGCGACTTCGGAATCGCCCAACTGGGCGCCCATCTCGTTGAACCTCTCGAGGAACGTGCCGAACCGGCTGCGATCGTAGGCGCCGGCGTACCAGCCCTCGACGATGACATCCCCCTCGTCATCCTCGTAGTAGCGGGCGGCCACGGCATCCCGGTTCATGCCGTTGAGGAACTCGAGGAAGCCGACGCGATCGCTCCTGGCGCGATCGGTGGTGCCGAAGAAGGTGATCACCAGGACGCCGCCGCGATACTCCTTCACCGAGACGTTGTAGTAGGTGTCGTGACGGGCCACCAGCGACGCATCGCCGTCCGCGACGGAGTACCCGAGCGACTCGAAATGCGCCCTGAAGTCGTCGGAGCCGGCAAACGGACCGGCCAGCGCCGGCGAGAGGGCAAGGCAAGGAAGGCGACGAGGGTAAGGGCGCGCATGGCCGGTGAGCCTTGTCGTTGCGGATGCGGAGTGCAGGAGGATCTTAGTTCAAAGCCGCGACACGGGCCAGCGGCGCAGCGGCGAGCCGACCCGCATCCAGCCACGCCGCAACGCTCTCGAGGGCGCCAGCCGTCGATGCCCGCCGCAATCAGCATCGTCCGCTGCGCATCCGGCGGAACGCCGGGTTGTGGCACGGCTTGCAATTCGTCGGCTTCCCGGGGACAGTCCCGTGACGAGCGGTGCCCGGGGCACCGGCCGCACACCGGAGGGATCAGACGTGCCACTATCTGCGGGGAAAGCGTGCCTTCTGGCGCTCTCGATCGGAGTTCTCGCGGCCTTTGCCCACGACCGGCCGGCCAGGGCCGAAGCCGACTTCAGCGGCAAGACCGTGACCATCGTCGTCGGGTTCGGCGCAGGCGGCGGCTATCACGCCTATGGACAACTCGCGGCCGACCACCTGGGCCGGTTCCTGCCCGGAAACCCGACGGTCATCGTCGAAGAGATGCCGGGCGGCAGCGGCCGGCGCTCGCTCGTCTACATGGCCACCGCCGCCCCGAAGGACGGCACGGCGATCACCATTCCGCCGGCGAACTTCGCGGTCGATGCGCTGCGGGGCGAGGATGCCGGTACCGTCGACCCCGAGGCGTTCGGCATGATCGGTCGGCTGTCGGACTCCCGCGAACTCGAGATCACCTGGGAAACCTCGCCGACCAAGACCTTCGCCGATGCCCAGGCGCGGGAAACCCTGATCGCGAGCGACGGTCCGACCGGGAATGGCAGCACCGTCGTGAGGGTCCTCAACACCTACTTCGATACGAAGTTCAAGCTGATCGAGGGCTATTCGGGAACGGCCATGATGGCGCTCGCCATGCAGCGTGGCGAGGTCGAGGGGATGGTCGCCTCGATCCAGACGGTGAAGGTCAACCAACCGCAATGGATCCGCGACGGCCAGATCAACATCCTGTGGCAGCAGGCGTCGGATCGCAGCCCGGATTTCCCCGACGTCCCGGCGCTCGTCGAGTTCGCGCGGAACGACGAGGAACGCGCCCTCCTCGACCTCCTGGTCGTCCAGGGCCAGATCGGCAAGAGCCTGGCGGCACCGCCCGGCGTTCCCAACGAGATCCTCGCCGCCTTTCGCAGCGCCTACGAGGAGATGATCGCCGATCCCGGATTCCTCGCCGACGCGCGGAAGCGCAATCTCGACATCGTCCCGGCGAGCGCCGGCGACCTCGAGGCCATCATCGGCAGGACGCTGGACAGCGACCCGGCTGCGGTCGAAAAACTCGTTGCGGTACTGAAGGCCGCCGCCAACTGAGCGGCTCCTGCCGCAACGGGACGGATCGCTCCCGGCCCTCCGCCTCGCGTTCCGTCATCCGCTCGCCGGGCGGACACGGCCGGGCGCCGTCGCGGAGGCCTCGTCGGCCCCGGCGGCAGCCATGAGATCCCGAAGCCTCGCATCGGGCGCCGACGCGACCCGCCGTGCAAACCCGCGGAGCAACGCGGCCAAGTCGTCGAGCAGTTCCGGCCGGTAGATGCGCGGGTTCATCGAGACCCGCGTATCGTCCTCATCGGCGAGCGGGTTGAACCGGACGAGGATGATCCCGGAGCCGACCGGCATGGCCGCCACACGCTCGGGAAGCGCCTCAAGACCCGAAAAGCTCATCGGGGGCGCAGGCGTCGGCACGTGAATCCAAACCGCCGTCGCCGGGACGGCGATCCCCTGCGCGGCCAGGGCCTTGGTGACGTCGGCGAGCGGCATGTCCGCGTAGTCGTGAGCTTCGGTCACCGCCGCGCGCACCTGCCGGACGTGCTCGCGGAACGACGCATCGGGATTGCAGCGGATTACGATCGGCAGGTAGTTCGCGAGGGGGCCGAACAGCGGCTCCACCGCGGCATTGCTCCGGTTGGTGAAGACGGCGCCGATCATCACGGCCGGATTGCCGACCATCCGCGAGACGACCGGCGCGAGGCAGGCGAGGCGGACGATGTAGAAGGTCGCCGCCTCGTCGCGCGCGAATGCTTCCAGCGCCGCCGACGTGGCGGCATCGGTCCCCCAGGCGTGGGTGAACCGCCCCCCCGCGGGGGCGAGCGGCGTCTTCCTGAGGTAGGCCTTGAGGAAGCGCATGTCGGGCGGCGGCGGGCCGTCGAGGATCTTCCGGCCAAGCCAGGCGACCGCCTCCGCGAAGCGGGGCCCGTCGCGACGCCAGACGCGGCGCTGCCAGATCGAGAAGTCCGCATATTGCGCGGGCATGTCGGGAAGGATTGCTTCCCGTCCCTCGCGATGCGCCGCGTAGAACTCCGCCAGGTCCCGCATGAAGATGTTCCAGGACGGCGCATCGGTGAGGATGTGATGGCTCGTCCTCACGAGGACATGCTGGTCGTCGGCCATGCGATAGAGGGCGAACGAAAGCGGCGGTCGCTCCGTCAGGTCGAGGACGCGGCCGGCCTCCTGCCCCGCGATGCGCCGCAGCTCGGCCTCCGGGTCGGCATGGACGCTGAGGTCGATCAGGGGCATGTCGACGGGCGCCGCCGGCTCCACCACCTGCGTCGGCTGGTCCGCAACCGGGACGTAGCGCGTGCGCAGGATCTCATGCCGCGCGACGACCGCATCGAGTGCGGCCCGGAATGCGTCGATGTCCATGCGTCCCCGGAAGCGCGTCGCGCCGACCCGGGTATAGTGCTGCGAATGCGCCGGCGTGCGCGACACCCACCAATAGGGTTCCTGCAGGAGCGACAGGGGAATCGCGCCGTCGCGCGGCTCCGGCCCGATGGGATCGGTGGCCGTGGCGTGCCAGTCGCCCCGCTCGATCGCCCCGGCCAAGTCCCTGAGCAGCGGACGCTCGACATAGGCCTGGAACGGCACCCGCAGGCGAAGCGCAGCATCGATCCGCGTCGAGATGACGGCGGCGATCAGCGAATCCCCCCCGAGATCGAAGAAGTCGTCGTCGCGGCCGATGCCGTCGAGATCGAACGCCTCTTCCCAGAACCCGGCGAGCAGGCGCTCGGTCTCGGTTGCCGGCGGCGCTGCGTCCGTGGCGCGTCGTGGCGGAAGCATGTCGCGCAGGCGGGCGCGGTCGATCTTGCCGTTCGCGGTCCGGGGCAGCGCCGGCACGGCGGCAAGGAGCGACGGGACCATGTGCCTCGGCATGAAGCCGCGGGCCACCGCGCGAAGCCGGCTCGGACTCGGCGGAACCCCGCCCCGCGGCACCACGTAGCCGGCGAGCTGCATCTCACCCCCGACCCCCGGAATCACGACCGCGGCCGCATCATCGACACCGGGCAGCACTCCCAGCATGCGCTCGACCTCGGCGATGTCGACGCGCTGGCCGCGGATCTTGTGCGTGGCATCGCGCCGCCCGGCATGGAAGATGTTGCCCTCGGCATCGATGCGTCCGAGATCCTCGCTTCGGAACATGCGGGTGCCGTCCGGTCGCGGCAGGTAGTGCCGGGCCGTAAGTTCCGGATCGCGCCAGTAGCTGTCGAACAGGACGTCGGAGCCGATGGCGATCACGCCGGTCTCGCCCTGCGGCAGTTCGGAGCCGTCCGGGCCCAGAATCCGGATGTCGAGGCCGGGGAACGCCCGGCCGATCGGAAGTTGTCCGGTGCCGGGGGGCGTATCGCGGTCGAGGATCGCGCAGGCGATGTTGCCGACCTCTGACGCGCCCATGGTGCTCATCAGCCGGCCCTTCGGGAAATGCCGCCGGAAAGCGCGGAAATCGTCCCAGGTCGCAGCGTCGGAGCTGACCTTGACCATGCGGATGCCGGGGAACGTCGTGCCCGGCCCCACGGTCTTCAGGAAGCGGCGGAACAGGGAGGCCGCCGAGATGAAGATCGTGATGCGCTGCGCGTTGAGCCAGGCCTCGAGGCCCGTCACCCCGTAGTCGACGGTGGGGAACTGGAGGAGGGTGGCGCCGGCGAAGAGCGTGCTCCAGGTCGTGTTCGTCGCCTGTCCGCCCCACAGCGAGGCGACGAGGACGACGCGGTCCAGGGGCGAGAGCGCCATCAGTTCGACGAGCCCGAGCGCAGCACGCACGATGTGGGCATGCGGCTGGAGCACCGCCTTCGGCTTGCCGGTCGAGCCGGAGGTGTAGACGAGATAGGCGCCGTCGGTGGGCGCGATCGGCACCGACGGACTGGTCTCTGGCGCGTCGCCCAAGGGCAGGTCGACTCGGATCACCCGGGCCCGGTCCCCCGCGAGCCGGGTCGCGAGCTCGACATGGGGCGCTGCGGTGACGATCGCCTCGGGCTCGCTGTCGGCGACGAGCTCCTCCAGCCGGGGCAGCGGATCGCGATGGTTGAGGACGTGGTTGATCCGCCCTGCCTTGAGGGCCGCCAGCAGGGCGACGAAGACGAGAGTGCTGTCGGGCATGAGATGGGCGACGCGGTCGCCCTTCACGCCGGACTCGAGCAAGCGGTGCGCCAGCCGATTGGCGGCGGTGTCGAGCGCCGCGTAGCCGAGGCTCTCCCCGCCCAGGACGATGGCCGGCTTGTCCGGCGCCAGCCCTGCCGCCTGTTCGACGATGGCGCCGACCGGCGCCGTGGCCGGCAGAGCCGGCGGGCTGGCGCCCGCCTGCGCGCAATCGTCGTGTGCCGCCGTCACAACATTCCTCCCAGGGCCTGGCGAAGCGCCGGCAGGGTATCGCCGAGCACGCTCCTCGGCCAGACGATGCCCAGACCCTGGCCGAAGATCAGCCACAGGCCGAGGGCCAGCCCGCCGCCAACCGCAAACGCCGTGCGCCACCGTTCCCTGCCCTCGATGCGGACGAAGGCGAGCGCATAGAGGAAGATCGCCGGCAGGAGGCCGACGAGCCAGGCCGCGGCCACGGTCCCCGCAAGCCAGGCGAAGTAGAGCG
>JAEZEN010000007.1 GCA_023433185.1 Pseudomonadota bacterium
GTCCATCGCCACCGCGCGCTCGAGGGCGGCATCGATCTCGCCCGGAGCGCGCACCGTCTCGGCGGCGAGGCCGAGGGCGCGCGCGAAGCCGGCCCAGTCGTGGTCCGGGATGGTCGTCAGTTCCGCCGGGACCGGGCCGAACTGGTGGGCGCGGAGCCAGACATTGCCGAGGGCGCCGTTGTTGAGGACGACATAGGTGATGGGCAGCTTGTAGCGCGCCGCGACCGCGATCTCGATGCCGTGCATCTGCATGCAGCCGTCGCCGGTGACGAGGGCGACGCGCGTGCCCGGCCGGGCGCAGGCGACGCCGACGGTTGCCGGGATGCCCCAGCCCATCGGCCCGAGATTGGTGGCGGAGATGTAGGTGCGCGGCAGGTAGGCGTCGAAATAGTGCCCGGCGAACGCGCGGTGGGCGCCCGAATCGACCAGGAGGATGCCGTCCCGCGGCAGCGCCCTCCTGAGGGCGCCGACGACGCGGGCAGGGTGGATCGGCACGGCCTCGCTCGCAAGGTTCTCGATGTCGTGGTAGCGCGGGCCTCCCCGCAGCGCCGCAACCCATGCCCTGCGGCCGGCCGTGCCCGCCTCGAGCGCCGCGGCGTTGGCGCCCGCCGCGAGGATCTCGAGGAAGGCGCCGGCGTCGCCGACGACGCCACGCCGGTTGCCGCTCTCGGCTGCGAGCGCCTTGGGCGAGAGATTGACGCTGACCATGCCCCGTTTCGGCGCCAGCCGGCTCGACCAGTGCATCGTGTCGCGCTCGTTGAGGCCCGAGCCGAGAACGATGAGGAGATCGAGGTCCGCGGAGAGGAGGGTCGCGGTCGCATGCCGGCTGCCGGCATAGCCGAACACGCCGAGCGAGAGCGGATGATCCTCGGGAAACACGCCCTTGGCCCGTAGCGTGGTCGCCACGGGGAGGGCGAAGCGCTCGGCGATCGCGAGGAGCCTGGCGGCGGCCCAATCGTTCTCGACGCCCGCTCCGGCGAGGATCGCGACCCGAACCGCCGGGCCGGTGTCGTCCTCGCCGCGGAGGCGACCAAGCGCAAGCTCGGCCGCACCGGCGTCGATCGCCCCGAAACGGGTGAGGGAAGGGTCGATCGCCTCGTGCGCGACGTCGACCTCGCCGACCAGCGCGTCATGGGGCAGGGAGAGGTGCACCGGTCCCGACGGTGGTCCGGCCATCTCCATGAGCGCGCGGCGGAAGAGGTGGTTGAGGTTGGCCACCGCGTCGACCGAGGTCGAGAAGCGCGTCACGGGCGCCGCGAGCAGCGGATCGTCGAAGGTCTCGTAGCTGGCGTCCTGGAAGGAGCCGAGGCCCTCCATGGCGACGGCGACCTCGCCGCTCATGATCAGCACGCGGGAGGAATCGGTCAGGGCCGTCGCCATCGCGGTCGTCATGTTGCCGAGGCCGGGGCCGCCGATCCCGAGGGCGGCGCCGAAGCGGCCGCTGGCCCGCGCATAGCCGTCGGCCATGTAAGCCGCGCCGCCCTCCTGCGCCGCGACGATCGGGCGGATTGCGGGGAACCGTCCGAGCGCCGGCAGGAACGGGTCGACCAGGCCCCCCGGGACCATGAAGAGATGGTCGATGCCCTCCGTCTCGAGGGCGGCAAGGATGTAGTCGGTACCCGCGGCCATGGAATCGTCCCGCCTGTCTTCCGCCCCTATCGTGACGGCCATCGGTTAACGAGGCGGCGGCGTCCGTGCGATCGAGGACCGGCGCGCCGCTGCGAGGGGGTCAGGCCGCGGCGGCGCCGTGCCGGGCGGCCATGAGGGCGCGGACCCGGAAGGGAAACGGAATATGCGGGAAGAGCTGGCGAAGCCGGCGGAGCGCGTCGCTCACCTCGCAGTCGCGAAGCGCATCGAGCGCCTCCCGCATCTCGATGAGCCGGGCGTCGATCAGAGCGTCGGCCTCGGGATCTTCCGGAGGCTCGTCGTCATCGAGGAAATCGTCGTCGTCGAACCCGACCTGATCGGCGCCAAAGTCGTCCAGCTCTTCGGAAGCGAGAACCTGATCTTCGTGCATGGCGGACCGCATCGGCTGGGCTCTGATGGAGAGTCTGGAGCGATCTCCAGAATCCGCCCGCGACCGTTAACGAAAGGTTAACGGACGCGCGTTTCGCCTTCCGGCCCTTTCTTTGCTTCTCCTGCCATGCGATTGAGCGGGCACGGGAAAGGGCGAGGGACGGTAGTGGCGATGAGCGAGGGCTATCCGCGGGACATGATCGGCTACGGCCGCACGCCGCCCGATCCGAAGTGGCCGGACGATGCACGGGTCGCGGTCCAGTTCGTGGTCAATTACGAGGAGGGCGGCGAGAACAACATCCTCCACGGCGATGCCGCCTCCGAGGCGTTCCTGTCGGAGATCGTCGGCGCCCAGCCCTGGCCGGGCATGCGCCACATGAACATGGAATCGATCTACGAATACGGCTCGCGCGCCGGCTTCTGGCGCCTGTGGCGGATGTTCACCGACCGCAATATCCCCGTGACGGTCTACGGCGTCGCCACCGCGCTCGCCCGCAATCCGGAAGCGGTCGCGGCGATGAAGGCGGCGGACTGGGAGATCGCCAGCCACGGGCTCAAGTGGATCGACTATCGCGATTTCACCAAGGACGCCGAGCGCGCCGACATGGCTGAGGCGATCCGCATCCACACCGAGGTGACCGGCGCGCGGCCCCTCGGCTGGTACACCGGGCGATCCTCGATCAACACCATCGACCTGACGATGGAGGACGGCGGTTTCCTCTATTCCTCAGATGCCTATGCGGATGACTTGCCGTACTGGATCAAGGGCCCCCGCGGGCCGTTCCTGATCATCCCCTACACGCTCGACGCCAACGACATGCGTTTTGCGACGCCGCAGGGCTTCAATGCCGGCGACCAGTTCCTGTCCTACCTCACCGATGCCTTCGACACCCTCTACGCGGAGGGCGAACAGGGGGCGCCGAAGATGATGTCGGTCGGTCTCCACTGCCGGCTTGTCGGCCGGCCCGGCCGGGCGGCGGCGCTGGCCCGCTTCCTCGACTACATCGCGTCGAACGAGAGGGTGTGGCTGCCGCGCCGCATCGACATCGCCTGGCACTGGCACGCCCACCACAAGCCGGGCTAAGGTCCGC
>JAEZEN010000473.1 GCA_023433185.1 Pseudomonadota bacterium
GCTCCGAGGAAGCCGCTGGCGTCGAAGCCGAGCGACTCCCAGATCGCCCTGACGTCCGGCGGCGTCTCCGCGACACCGTCGTAGAACCCCTCCAGCGCCACGCGGCCCTCCGCGTCGTGCAGGCCCGCGACAATCGCGGCGACCACGTGGTTGGGGTTGCACGCCGCGCCGCCGAAGAGCCCGGAATGAAGGTCGCGATCGGCCGCCTGGACAGTGAACTCCTCGCCGACCAGCCCGCGCAGCATGATCGTGATCGCGGGGCGCGTCGGGCTCCACATCGCGGTGTCGCAGACCAGCGCCACGTCGGCGCGGAGCTCGTCGGCATTGGCCGCGAGAAACGGCGACAGGTTGGCGCTGCCCGACTCCTCCTCGCCCTCGAGGATCATCGAGACCCTGACCGGCAGGGTGCCGGCCACCTTCCGCCACGCGCGGCACGCCTCGACGAACGTAAGCAGCTGGCCCTTGTCGTCCGAGGCGCCCCGCGCGACGATCCGCGGCCGGCCGTCGACGGTCTCGATCCGCGGGGAAAAGGGCGGCGTGGTCCACTCGGCCAGCGGATCGACCGGCTGCACGTCGTAGTGGCCGTAGAACAGGACATGCGGTCCCGGCGCGCCGGCGCGATCATGCGCGACGACCATCGGATGACCCGGCGTCGGGCGCACGCCGGCATCGAATCCCATCGCGGCAAGATCGCCGGCGAGCCACTCGGCGGCGCGGCGGACCTCCCCGGCATAGGCCGGATCGGTGGAGATGCTCTCGATCCTGAGCAGCTCGAACAGCCGCTCGAGGCTTCGCTCGAGATCCTCGTCGATGGTCTTCAGCACCGTGTCGAGCATGGATCCCCTCTTGTCGGCTGCGCGGCCCATGGCCGCGACGCGGCTTGTATTTCCCTGTCGCGTGGCGTCAAGTCCACCGGTTGATCAGCACAATGGAGGCAGTGTCATGGACGAACTGGTTGCGAACGTGGCGAACGCCGCCGGCCTCGACCCCGCGACCGCCCGCAAGGCGGTGGTCATCATCCTCCAGTTCCTGGTCAATGCCGGACCGCGCGACAAGGTCGGTCCCCTCATCGATTCGATCCCAGGTGCGCGGGAGGCCGTCGGCGACGGCAGCGGCGGCCCGTCCGACATCATGAGCGCCTTCGGCGCGCTCACCGCCGCCGGCCTCGGCATGGCCGAGGTGCAGAGCGCGGCCACCGCCTTCGGTGCCGCGGCCCGCGACAAGGTCGGGCCGGAGACGTTCGACAGCGTCGTCGCCTCCATCCCCGGCCTCAGCCAGTTCGTCTGACGCTCAGAGCGCGATCTGCCCGTAGCGGAGCGCTTCGACGACGGTCTGCGTCTTGTTGCGGGCGTGGAGCTTGTCGCTCGCATTCTGGAGGTGGGCGTGCACCGTCCGCTGCGAGATGGCGAGCGCCTCGGCGATGTCGCTCGCGGTCTTGCCGGCAGCCGAGAGTCCCACCACGCGACGCTCCCGCCCCGACAAGTCTCCGGGCCGCGCGGGCGTGATCGCCTTGACCGCGAGGAGCTGCCGAAACGCCTCCGCGCACAGGCAATCCAGTCCGCTCAGCAGCAGGGGATCCACCGGCGAGGCGTCCCGGTGCGCGACGACGACCATGCCCTGGTAGGGCTGAAAGGCGTTGACCGGAACCCAGATCATGCTGATCCCACCGTCCGCGACGACGGCCCTGCACAGGCCCGAGCGCGCCAGCAATTCGGGCGGAAACTCGGTGACCATCGCCGGGCGACGCAATGAGATCCCGTCGCGGAAGACCGCGTCGTCGGCGCTCAACGGCTCTTCGGCCGTGCGGTTGCCCCAGCGACGCCGGAGGACCAGCGGCTCGACCGGGCGCCCCGGCATCGGCACGCTGGTGACGAGGAAGTGCGTCGGCGCCAGGAACTGCCAGGCAGCTTCGAGCGCGTCGAGGATCTGCTCACCCGTATGCGCCTCGCGGAAGCCCAAAGCGGCCGCGGCAATTCTACCCACGCTCGGCATTCACCCATTCCCCCAACACCCGCGGTGACAGCATCACCACCTCGCCCCCCCTTCAATTGTGGAATCTGACAATGCTGCACCGCGGAAACGGTGGCCGGGGGCGATCGGTGCCGACGCTCCGGGCCGGGTAGGTCTCTGCGGGACAAGGCTGTGATCCTTCGCGATAGGAAGACATGCGTTCCTGCGACGCAAGGCAGGCGATGCAAGCAAGTGGAAACGGTTCCGACGCGTGCGACGGCGAACGCGCCTTCTTGCCTTCCCTCCGCGAGGCCGTCACTTTCCACGGCAGCGCGTCGTTCCGTCACGCGGGGAAGTGGAATGAAGGAACTGGAAAGGCTGGCGAGCGGGTTCCCGTCCGCAAGCGAAGGGGACTGGCAGGCTCTCGCCGCCCGGGGTGGCAAGAACGGGCTTTCCCGTCTGCGTTCCTACTCCATGGACGGGATACCGGTCGGTCCGCTCTACCTGCCCCAACCGGGACCGGTGCTTGCGATGCGCCGGTCCGGAGGACCCTGGCGGGTCGTCGAGAGGGTTGTCGGAGGAACTCCGAACAGCAGGCACATCGTCGACCGGATGGCCCGCGAAAAGGACCGATCAGGGGCCCAGTTTCTATTCGCTCCAAATCCTGCGGCAGATTGCCGCAGTGCCGATTTCGACGCTGTCGCGGTGGCCGATTTGAAGGGGATCGCATCAGGTTTGAGCGGCACCGAACTCGCGCTCTGGATCGAGGCCGGCTCGGCCACGCCCCGATTCGTCCGGCTCGCGACGGCGTCCCATGGAACCGTTAACGCCGTCCACGACCCCCTGGCGGCGCTCGCGACCTCGGCCGGCCCGATCGACGCGGCGGCGGACTTCGCCGCGATCGCAGAGCTGATCCGATCGGGACACAAGGGGCTCGCCGTCACCGCCGACGGCCGGCCGTGGCACAACGCGGGGGCGACGGAAGTCCAGGAGCTCGGGATCGTCCTCGCATCCGCCGTGGCGGCTCTTCGCTGCCTCGGCGACGAGGCCATCGACCCCGGCGAAGCTTGGCAACGGCTCGGGATATGGCTCGCCGCCGACACCGACCAGTTCCTGACGATCGCCAAGTTCCGGGCCGCGCGACTCCTTTTGGCCCGGGTGGCGGAGGTCGCCGCGTACGAAGGCGCTCCGCCGGTTCACGGCGAGACGTCATGGCGGATGCTCGGGCTCCGCGAGCCGACGATGAATCTCGTGCGGGCGACCACCGCAGCCTTCGCCGCGGCCGTGGGCGGAGCGGACGCCATCGTCGTGCGCCCGCCGATGCTCGATGACGACGACCTCTCGACGCGGATGGCGCGGAACGTCCAGCTGATCCTCCTGGAGGAGGCCGCGCTCGCCCGATCCGCGGATCCCGGTGCCGGCGCCGGCGCCGTGGAGGACCTCACCGCCCGGCTCGCTGCCGACGCCTGGGCGCTCTTCACCCGGATCGAGGCGGAGGGCGGGCTTCCCGCGGCGATCCGGTCCGGCTCGATCATCGACGCGGTGGCGGGCGCCCGCGACGCCCGGCTCGAGGCGGTTGCGCGGCGCCGTCTTCCGATGGTGGGGGTGAACGTCAACGTCGATCCCGACGCTCCGCTCCCGGCCCTCGAGCCGGAAGCCGGCGCCGGACGTCTCCGTCCCGTGCGACTGGCCGAGCCATTCGAGCGGCTCGCCCTTCGCCTCGCCGAGGCCATGGCCGGCGAGCCCGCCGTGGTGGTCCGGGCCGGCACGGGAGGCGACCCGGACCTTGCCGATGCTCTCGCCGCTTTCGGGATCAGGACGCGCTTTCCCGCCGGCCTCGACGCGTGCCCAGCGACGCCGCGCCTCGCCTGCATCATCATCGGCGAGGACGGCGAGGCGCTGGCGGCGGAAACCGCCGCCCGCCTCCGCGCTGCCGGGGCAAAGGTGCTGCTCGCCGCCCGTACGGGCGCCGGGCACGCGCCCGGCTGGTGCGACGCGATCATCACACCCGATGCCGATCTGATCGCCGTCATGGCCGACTTGCTTGACCGGATTGCCGATCGGCACGAAAAGGGGCAAGGTTGACCGGGGCACAGGGCCGGGGATTCTGACCGTGGCAACATTTCCTGTTTGGCGGATCTTCCGCCCCGAGGTCGTGCTCTCGACGCTGCTCGTCCTCCTTCTCGGATTTGCCGAGTCCGCTCACGCCGACGAGCAGTTCGACGGCAACTGGCAGATCTCGATCTTCGGTGCGCCTGGCAACTGCCAGTTCGGCTACCGCATGAGGATGAGCATCGAGAACGGCGCCGTGCTCTACCGGGGCAGGCAGGTCTCGCCGCACGCGATCTATGTCAGCGATGCAGGCGATGTGCAGCTTAGGCTCGGCACCGGCAAGTATACGGTGATCGGCCATGGCGCGCTGGCGGGCCGCCGCGGCGAGGGCCGCTGGACGGCGGAAGGCTTCCGCTGCACCGGCTGGTGGCGCGCCGTGCGGCAATGAGCCCGGCGTCGACGGCCGGCAACCCCCGGCCGGCGGATCGCCTCGTTCCCGACTTCGCCACGGTCCCGTGGTGCATCCCGACCGCGGCGCCGGCCGACGCTTCCGCCGCGGCATGGCTCACCCCGGAAGGCATCGCGGTCAGTCCGGCCTTCTCGGCGGAGGACGTGGCGGGCATCGATTTCGTCGACGGCTGGCCGGGGATCGCGCCCTTCGTGCGCGGTCCCTATCCGACCATGTATGTCGAGCAGCCCTGGACCATCCGGCAATATGCCGGCTTCTCGACGGCCGAGGATTCGAACGCCTTCTACCGGCGCAACCTCGCCGCCGGGCAGCGCGGGCTCTCGGTCGCCTTCGACCTGCCGACCCACCGGGGCTACGATTCCGACGACCCCCGCGTCGCGGGGGATGTCGGCATGGCTGGCGTCGCGATCGACTCGATCTACGACATGCGCACCCTGTTCGAGGGCATCCCGCTCGACCGGATCAGCGTGTCGATGACCATGAATGGCGCCGTCCTCCCGGTGATGGCGCTCTACATCCTTGCGGCCGAGGAGCACGGCATCGGGCCTTCGAGCCTCGCGGGCACGATCCAGAACGACGTGCTCAAGGAGTTCATGGTCCGCAACACGTTCATCTACCCGCCGGGGCCGTCGATGCGGATCGTCGCCGACATCATGGCCTTCACCGCGGAGAACATGCCGAAGTTCAACTCGATCTCGGTGTCGGGCTACCACATGCAGGAGGCCGGCGCGACGGCCGATCTCGAACTCGCCTACACGCTCGCCGACGGCCTCGAATACATCCGGGCCGGCTGCGATGCCGGCCTCGACGTCGACGCCTTCGCGCCCCGGGTATCCTTCTTCTTCGGGATCGGCATGAATTTCTTCATGGAGGTGGCGAAGCTCCGTGCCGCGCGCCTCCTCTGGGCGAAGCTGATGCAGGAGCGCTTCGCGCCGAAGGATCGGAAGTCGCTGATGCTGCGCGTCCACTGCCAGACCTCGGGCTGGTCGCTCGCCGCGCAGGACGTGTTCAACAACGTCATCCGCACGACGGTCGAGGCGATGGCGGCGACGCAGGGGCACACCCACTCGCTCCACACCAACGCCCTCGACGAGGCGCTCGCCCTGCCGAGCGACTTCTCGGCGCGGATCGCGCGAAACACCCAGCTGTTCCTCCAGAAGGAGTCGGGCACCCCGCGGATCATCGA
>JAEZEN010000087.1 GCA_023433185.1 Pseudomonadota bacterium
GGTTACGAGGGCCCGCGCCCCTTTCGCAGTCCACGCATCTGCCGGCCGCCGAGCCAGTAGCGCGGGCCCGGCCCCAATCGGCCGGCGCGGTCGTCCGGGTTGGACAATGCGCACGCATCGAGGGACAGGCAGCCGCAACTGATGCAGTCGGCCAGGCCCGCCTTCAGTCTCTCCAATTCCTCAATCCGGTCGTCGATGCGCCGTGTCCAGGTCTTCGACAGTCGTGACCAGTCGTCGCCCTTGGGAACCCGGTCCGTCGGCAGCCTTGCCAGTTCTGTGGCGATCTCGCCGAGGCTCAGGCCGACGCGCTGGGCGAAGACGATGAACGCGACGCGCCGCAGCGCCGAGCGGGCGAAGCGGCGCTGGCCGCCCGCACTCCGCTCGGCGGAGATGAGGCCCAGGCTTTCGTAGTAGCGAAGCGCCGATGCCTCGACGCCGCTGCGCCCCACCATTTGGCGCATGTTGAGTACCTGCTCCACGGTCAAGCTCTCGGTCATCTCCACGGGCGAGGCACCAACGGCGGAATCCGCTTGCCCTCAAGTTCACTTGAACTTGTATCACGATCCCCCGCGAACAGAAGGAGCCGACGATGCAGGTGCGCAAACTCAATCCATGGACCTACCCCGAGGGCATGGATCAGGGGGTCATGATCTCCGGTTTCAGCCGGCTGCTGTTCGTGTCCGGGCAATGTTCGGTTGCGGCCGATGGCAGTTCGCTTCACCCCGGGGACATGGCTGCCCAGGTGCAGGCGGCTCTCGACAATGTCGAAACCGTCCTGGCCGAGGCGGGGCTCAGCTTCGCGAATGTCGTCCGGATGAACACCTATGTGACGGACATGGAGGCCTTTCTCGAGAGGGCGGCCGAACCGATGTCGCGGCGATTGGCGCAGCACGATTCAAGCCCGCCGGGCGTGCTTGCGCGCGTCGTGGAGCTCGGCAGGAAGGATCTCATGGTCGAAATCGAGGCGTTTGCCGCCGGTTAGCTGGGGTCGCTCGCGCCGCCGGGAGGGGGCCGGAGATGGCGCGGGTGGATGATCCACCGGCTGTCGATCAGCGCGGATGGAGCCGGCATGTGCCAGACGACCTGAAAGGCCTCGATCACGTTGTCCTTCGTCACGGCGAAGCCGGGCAGGGCGATCCAGGGCGGCAATTGTCGCCCGGTGAGGGCCAGGAGGGCGGCGTTGCCGGCGGCGACGCCCTGTTCGTAGGGCCTCTGGGTCGCGACGCCCCGGATCAGACCGCCCGCCGCCAGATCCTGCGCCACCGCCTGGCCGAGATCGACGGTGGCGATCGGCAGCAGCCTTCCCCGCGCACGAACGGCCCTCACGGTCTTGATCGCCGGCACATCCCAGGCGACGAAGAGGCCGTCGAGGTCCTCGTTCTCCGCGAGGAGCCGGTCGAAGGCGGGGCCGGTCTCCTCGATGGTGTGGAACTTGGCGCGGACCAGCGTGACGTCGGGTCGGTTCTGGCTCGTCCACTTGCGGAAGGCGATCTCCCGCTGCTGGGTCGCGAAGAAGTCGACGCCGTAGGTCAGGATGCCCGCGACCCCTTCCTCGGGCAGGTGGGGCGAGAGCAGTTCCGCCGCCATCGCGCCCAGCGCGAAGTTGTCGCAGGAGACGACGCCGGCATAGTCGGTGCCCGGCAGGAGGCCGGTTGGGGCATTGTCGAGGAGGATGAGCGCCTTCCCGGCATGGGCGACGGCGCGATGGGCCTGCGCGACGACGGCATTGCCGATCGGGATGCTGATCACGGCATGGACGCCGGTCTCCGCGAGGCGCCGCAGCTCCCGGTTCTGCCGGTCGCTGTCATAGCCGCAATCCACGACCTCCACGATCGCCGCGCCGTTGGATCCGAGCGCAGTCGCGATGCCGGCAAGCTGCTGCCGCGACCAGTCGGACGTCGTGGTGTGCAGGACGACGGCGACCTCGTGTCTGCCCGCCCGGACGATTGCCGTGTCTTCCCGGGTCAGGGTCACGAGATCGGCAGGCATGGCACGCTCGCCATGCGGCCCCAGTCCGGCGAAGTCAGGCCCTATCAGGGACATGTATCCTCCCGTCCATTGTGGTGCTCGGGCTCTGCGGCCCATTGGGTCGGTAGGCTGCCGGCGGCGGCACCTTGCGTGCTTCCAGGCGATGCCGGGCCCGCGCCGCGGCCGCAAGCGTGGCCAGTTCGGGCAGCCGCCTGGGCGAGCCATGCGGGATCCAGAGCTGCACCATCTCTGGAAGGAACAGCTCGACCGCGGCGAGCTGGGCGGCGCCGATCAGCCCGGAACTGCCCCCCATGCGCGACCGGACGATCCTCAGGTCACGGGTCACGAGCGGATGGGCGTCGCGATAGACCGCCTCGCGGAGTGCCGCCAGCAGGATGTCGCCGGCCTGCATGATGCTGCCGCCGAGAACGATGACGGACGGGTTCAGCAGGCTGGCAAGGGGCGCGAGGCTCTCGCCGAGCAGCCGTCCGCAGCGGGCGGCGAGTTCGGCACAGAAGGCGTCTCCGAGCTGCGCCCCGTTCGCGACATCGGCAACCGTGACGTCGCCACTCCGTGCGAGGATGTCGGCGAGAAAGCGGCTTCCGCCGTTCCTGGCGGCTTCGCGGCCCATGCGGGCGATGGCGTCCGCTCCGACGATCGATTCGAGACAGCCGCGCTTGCCGCAGCGGCACGCGGCCTCTACCGTGCCGCTGCTCTGGGCATGGCCGATCATCCCGGCCACGCCCTGCGCCCCGCGGTGGAGCCGCCCGTTGATGACCACGCCGGCGGTGATCGAGCGGCCCAGCTTGACGAACAGCATGTCCGGGGCGCCGTCGCCGGCCTTCATCTCGCCCACGGTCATCATCTCCGTTCCGGAGCGGATCCACGCCGGAGCGCCGATGCGATAGGCGAGTTCGGCGGCAAGGTCGATCTCGCGCCAGTCGTCGTCATGGGCCATCGGGTTCGCATCGCTGGGATAGACGGGCCCCGGCAGGGCAAGCCCGATTCCCCAGATGCTGTCCTTGCCGCCGTGGTCCTCGATCAGCCACAGCAGAAGCGTCGTCAGTCGATCGAGGATCGCCGCCGCACCGGCGCTGAAATCGGCCGCCTCGTGATGCTCGGCAAAGACGTGTCCCCTGAGATCGGCCGCGCCGACCGCGATCGATGAGCGATCCGCCGCGGCGACGAGAATGGCTCCGGCATCCGCACGGAAGGCGAGGCGCTTCGGTGCGCGCCCGCCGGTCGAGCGTCCGGTGCCGGCCTCCTCGATGAGGCCGAGCGCCGTCAGCACCGCCAGGCGATCGACGACCGCCGCGCGCGAAAGCCCGGAGGCGAGTTCAATGTCGGGGCGGGTGTCGGCGTCCTGGTCGCGGATCAGCGCAAGGACGTGGGCAAGGCTCGCCGGCGCGGCATCGAGCGTCCTGGGGCGCCCGGCGCTGCGCCTCCCGGCCGGCCGGGATGCCTGTGGCTCGTCGGACAGGGCCCGCATGCGTCTCCTCCCGTGACCGAGACTGACGATCATTTGCCTTGAAATCAAGGCACTTACGTAATTTTCCGGCAAAAGTGGCCTGGTGAACCGTCCCGGTTGCGATTGACCTTTGCGGTGCCGAGCGCAAGATAGAGTGCAGGCGGGCAGTGTGATCCGCTTGAAATTCAATAAACACGCCAATGACTTGGTCGCGGTGCTGAGCCGCTGCGCATGGTCGTCTGGCATGCCTTTGGGAGGAGGCCGCCGCATGGGCAATCAGCTCGCCTATCACGCCAATTGCTGGGGGCCGCTCGGGGGCAATGCCGTCGGTGTCACGTCGATCACGCAGCTGACGTATCGCACCTTCGCCGACATGGCCGAGGCCATCTCCGACATCGGGTCGGCAGGGTACACCGGTACCGAACTCTTCGACGGCAACCTCCTCGACTACGCCGATCGCAAGGGCGACCTCAAGGCGATCCTGGAGGGCTCCGGGGTGAAGCTGATCGCCGCCTATTCCGGCGCCAACTTCATCTTCGACGACATCCTTCCCGAGGAACTCGCGCGCGTCGAGACGGTCGCTGGTCTCGCCGCCGAGCTCGGTGCGATTCACCTCGTCGTCGGCGGCGGCGCCAAGCGCGCCGGCGGCACCCGGCCCGGCGACATCGAGAAGCTCGGCGCGGCTCTCGAGAAGGTGGTCGGGATCGCGAAGCGGGCCGGCCTCGCCGCACATTACCATCCGCACCTGTCGACCATCGTCGAGGGACCGGTCGAGGTGGCCGAGGTCTTCCGCCACACCACGATCGGTTTCTGCCCGGACACCGCCCACCTTGCCGCCGCGGGGGGAGATCCGGCGCGACAGGTCCGCGAACTCGCGGACCGCATCACCTATGTGCACCTCAAGGGGCTGAAGCGCGATCCGTTCGCCTTCACGCCGCTCGACGAGGGCGACCTCGACAACGGGGCCGTGATCGCGGCGCTGAAGGCACAGGGCTATTCGGGGTGGATCACGGCCGAGCTCGACAGCTGGCCGAACCCCAGGGAAGGCGCCGAGCGCAGCCGCCGCTTCATCGAGCGGCACCTCGCCTGACCTTTGCTCAAGAACCGACCGGCGTCAGTCGCAAACCGTGCCGGTCCATACTGGGAGGAGAACGAGAATGAGAACCTTTGGAAGAGTCGCGGCTGCCGCGGCGCTGCTGGTGACCGCTGCATGGAGCGCACCGTCGCTGGCACAGACCCCTGACGAGGCGCTGGCCCGCCTTGCCGAGCAGACGCTCAGCAAGGGTCCCAGCGGCGAGGATCCGGTCGCCGCCTCGACCGTGCAGCTCACCGACGAAGAGGTCGCGCAGATCAGGGAAATGAACGCCACGGCGGCGATCGTCATGCACTATGGCGGCAACGACTGGTCGCAGGCGCAGATCGCCGGCCTCAACGACGAGTTCGCGCGCCTCGGCATCGAGGTCATCGCGGTGACCGACGCGGGCTTCAACGCCTCGAAGCAGGTGTCCGACATCGAGACGATCATGGCGCAGCGGCCGGACATCATCGTCTCGATCCCGACGGACCCGTCCGCCACGGCTGGCGCGTATCGGGCCGCCGCCGAGGCGGGGGTGAAGCTCGTGTTCATGGACAACGTACCGGCCGGCTTCGAGGCCGGAACCGACTACGTGTCGGTCGTCTCGGCAGACAATTTCGGCAACGGCGTCGCCGCCGCGCACCTGATGGCCAAGGCACTCGAAAGCGTCGGCGACATCGGGATCGTCTTCCACGCCGCGGACTTCTTCGTCACCCGGCAGCGCTATGACGCGTTCAAGGAGACCATCACCGAGGCCTATCCGGACATCAACATCGTCGCCGAGCAGGGCATCGGTGGTCCCGACTTCGCCGGCGACGCGGAGCGGGCAGCGGCGGCGATGATGGTCGCCAACCCGAACCTCCGGGGCATCTGGGCGGTGTGGGACGTGCCGGCGGAAGGCGTCATCGCGGCGGCTCGTGCGAACGGTCGCGACGACCTCGTCATCACCACGATCGACCTCGGCGCCAATGTCGCGATCAACATGGCCAGCGATGGCTACGTCAAGGGTCTTGGGGCCCAGCGGCCGTTCGACCAGGGCGTGACCGAGGCCAAGCTCGCGGGCTACGGCCTCCTCGGCAAGGAGGCGCCGGCCTATGTCGCCCTTCCGGCCCTGCCGGTCGAGAAGTCCAACCTTCTCGACGCCTGGCAGCAGGTCTACCGGGCCGAGGCGCCGGACAGCGTCAAGGACTCGATGCAGTAGTCCGCGCATCGCCTAGAGAACGGCCTCCGCCGACCTTCACGA
>JAEZEN010000090.1 GCA_023433185.1 Pseudomonadota bacterium
GGCGCGCACCGGGGTCGCAGCGCGACCGGTGGCGGCCGCGCCGGCGGAACCAACGCTCCGCGTCGACACTTTCGCCGATCTCGTCGCCCTCGCCACGCGCAAGCGCGACCTCAAGATCAAGCACGCCCTCGAGAACGCCGTGCGCGTCGTCCGCTTCGAGGACGGCCACCTCGAACTCGGCTTCACCGAGCACGCCGGCCCCGGTCTCGCCGGCGAGCTGTCCCGGCGCCTCGAGGAATGGACCGGCCGGCGCTGGATGGTGGTCGTCGCCCGCGAGGCCGCGACGCCGACCATCGCCGAGGAGCGCCGGACGGCGCGGGCCCAGATGGTCGACGATGCGCGGAGCCATCCGGTCGTCGCCGCGGTACTGGCCCAGTTTCCGGGTGCCGAGATCGTCGACGTTCGCGCGTCCGGCGAGGACCCGGCTGCCGAACCGCCCCCGGCCGAGCCGTTCGACGATGCCTTCGACGGCGCGCCACCGATCACCGACGACCCGAACCACTATGAGGATGACTGAGCATGGGCATTGGCGACATGATGGGCATGATGAAGCAGGCCAAGCAGCTTCAGGAGAAGATGCAGGCCATGCAGGAAGAGATCGCCGGCATGTCGGTCGAGGGGTCGGCCGGCGGCGGGATGGTCTCGGTCGTGACGAACGGCAAGGGCGACGTCCGCTCGCTCAGGATCGACCCGTCGCTGATGAAGCCCGAGGAGGTCGAGATCGTCGAGGACCTGATCGTCGCTGCCCTCGCCGACGCCCGCGGCAAGGCCGAGATGGCGGTCGCCGAGAAGATGCAGGCGATGACCGGCGGCCTCGGCCTGCCCGCCGGGATGAAGCTGCCGTTCTAGCCGAACGGAACGGTAGCCCGACGCTCGATGGTCCGGTCGTCGTCCTGCGGCGCCCGATCGGGCGGCCCGGGGGGCTGCGGCCGGCACTCCAAGGCGCCGATCGCCCCTCCCCCTCGCCCCATCGCCGCCCCATCTGTTGCTATAGTGTTCCCCGATTCGAGGACCCGTAGCCGCCCATGCCCGGACTGCCCTTCCCCCGTGCCGATCTTCCCGGCGACGAACCGCCTGCGCCGAAGCCGGGCGGCATCGCCGCGCGCGCCATGGGCAGGGGCGCGCCGGCCTATCTCGACAAGCTGAACCCGGAGCAGCGCGCCGCGGTCGAGGCGCTCGACGGCCCGGTGCTGGTGCTCGCCGGCGCCGGCACCGGCAAGACCCGCGTGCTGACCACCCGGATCGCCCACATTCTCGCCACCGGCCGGGCGCGGCCCTACGAGATCCTCTCCGTCACCTTCACCAACAAGGCGGCGCGGGAGATGAAGAACCGGGTCGGCGACCTGATCGGCGGCGTGCTCGAAGGCATGGAATGGCTCGGCACGTTCCACTCGATCGGGGCGCGGATGCTGCGCCGCCATGCCGAACTCGCCGGCCTCAAGTCGGGCTTCTCGATCCTCGACACCGACGACCAGATCCGCCTGATGAAGCAGATCATCCAGGCCGAGGGGATCGACGACAAGCGCTGGCCGGCACGCCAGCTCGCCAGCCACATCGACGGCTGGAAGAACCGCGGGCTCGGGCCGAAGGACGTGCCCGAGGGCGACGCCCACGTCTTCGCCGACGGCCGCGGGCGCAAGCTCTACGCGGCCTACCAGGAGCGGCTGCGGACCCTCAACGCCGCCGACTTCGGCGATCTCGTGCTCGAGCCGCTCAACATCCTCCGCGGCCACCCGGACATCCTCGCCGAATATCACAGGCGCTTCCGCTACATGCTGGTCGACGAGTACCAGGACACCAACGTCGCCCAGTATCTCTGGCTGCGGCTGCTCGCGCAGGGGCGAAAGAACATCTGCTGCGTCGGCGACGACGACCAGTCGATCTACGGCTGGCGCGGTGCCGAGGTCGACAACATCCTCCGCTTCGAGAAGGACTTTCCCGGGGCGACGGTGGTCCGGCTCGAGCGCAACTACCGCTCGACCGCCCACATCCTCGGCGCCGCCTCCCACCTCATCGCCCACAACGAGGGTCGCCTCGGCAAGACGCTGTTCACCGAGCACGCCGACCCCGATGCGGCCCGCGTCGCGGTCTCCTCCTCGTGGGACTCGGAGGAGGAGGCGCGCGCCGTCGGCGAGGAGATCGAGCAGCTCCAGCGCCAGGGGCACGCGCTCAACGAGATGGCGATCCTCGTCCGCGCCTCGTTCCAGATGCGCGCCTTCGAGGACCGCTTCGTCACCCTCGGCCTCAATTATCGCGTCATCGGCGGCCCGCGCTTCTACGAGCGCCAGGAGATCCGCGACGCCCTCGCCTATTTCCGGGTCGTCGCCCAGCCCGCCGACGACCTCGCCTTCGAGCGCATCGTCAACCTGCCGCGCCGCGGCATCGGCGACGCGACGCTGAAGGTGCTCCACGACCGGGCGCGGGCGCGGCGCATCCCCCTGGTCGACGCCGCCGACGACATCGTCGAGACCGACGAGATCGCCGCCCGCACCCGCACGGCGCTGCGCGACCTGCTCGCTGCCTTCGCCCGCTGGCGGGGGCAGATGGACCATCTCCGCCACACCGAGCTCGCCGAGATCATCCTCGACGAGTCCGGCTATACCGGCATGTGGCAGGCCGACCGCTCGGCGGAGGCGCCGGGCCGGCTCGAGAACCTCAAGGAACTGGTCCGTTCGATGGACGAGTTCGATTCGATGCTCGGTTTCCTCGAGCACGTCTCCCTCGTCATGGACGCCGATTCGCAGGCTTCGGCCGATGCCGTCAGCATCATGACGCTGCACTCGGCCAAGGGCTTGGAGTTCGACACCGTGTGCCTCCCCGGCTGGGAGGAGGGCCTGTTTCCCTCGCAGCGCACGCTCGACGAGAGCGGCCGCGCCGGCCTCGAGGAGGAGCGCCGCCTCGCCTATGTCGGCATCACGCGGGCCCGCAAGCGCGCCCATATCCGTTTCGCCTCGAACCGGCGGATGCACGGCCTGTGGCAGACCTCGATCCCGTCACGCTTCCTCGACGAACTGCCCGAGGCCCATGTCGCGGTCACCGAGGAGACCTCGACCTATGGCGGCTACGGCATGAATGCCTATGGCGCCAGCCGCTTCGACGGACGCGACCCGTTCCAGAACACCTACGCGACGCCGGGCTGGCAGCGGGCGCAGAAGAACCGCGGCGGCATGCGCGAGTCCGCCCAGGGCGGCTACGGCAATTTCTCGGGTCCGAAGCCGAGCCAGCGCTACATCGATGGCGAACTGGTCGCCAAGAGCACGGCGGCCGGCTCAGGCTTCGGCAAGGGCGAGCGCGTCTTCCACCAGAAGTTCGGCTACGGATCCATCAGGTCGATCGAGGGCAACAAGCTGACCATCGATTTCGAGAAGGCCGGGCAGAAGCGCGTCCTCGATTCGTTCGTGGAGAGGCATTAGGGCCTCGGCTCAGGCGCCGTAATAGGCGCCCGAGGGGAGCACGTGGACGCGGCTGCCGATCGGAACCCGACCGTAAAGGTCGATGATGTCCTGGTTGAGCAGGCGGACACAGCCCGAGGATACCTGCCGTCCGATGCTCCACGGCTCGTTGGTGCCGTGCAGGCGGTAGAGCGTGTCGCGGCCGTCCCGGTAAAGGTAGAGGGCGCGCGCGCCGAGCGGATTGTCGAGGCCGCCGGGCAGTCCGCCGGCATAGGGGCCGTAGCGATCCGGCTCGCGGGCGATCATGGCGCTGGTCGGGGTCCATGAGGGCCAGGCCGCCTTCCGCTGGATCACCGCCTCGCCGACGAAATTGAACGCCTCGGTGCGGCCGACGCCGACGCCATAGCGGAGCGCCCGCCCGCCCTCGAGGACGAGGTAGAGGTAGCGCGCATTGGGATCGACGATGACGGTGCCCGGAGGCTGATTGCCCGGATACTGCACCTCGCGACGCCAGAAGCGGGAATCGACCGTGTTCAGGTCGACCGCCGGCACCGGGAAAGGCTCGCCCGGAACGGCGGCATACATCGCCAGATAGGCGGGATCGATGCGGGGGCCCTGCATGACGGGCGCCGCAGAGGTGGCGCAGCCGGCCATGAACAGGGGCAGGCCGGCAAGTACCACGCGTCTCGTTACAGGCATACTCGATCCCGAATCACTCGCCACCAGAAGACCGGATGGCGTACGCCACGTCCATTGCCGAACCGTTTCCAAGAGTTCACGATCGGGCGAAGGCCGCCGGCCCTCGGTTCACGATTCAGGCACCGCGTAATGACGCGCGAGGTCCCCCGTGAGTTCCCGGAGCCGCGTCCGCTCGTGCTCCATGACCAGGGTTTTCTCGGCGCGCGCCAGCGCCAGCCCGGCATGGCGGCGCGCGGCGGCCGCGACCTCGGGATCCCCGGTAGCGGCCAGGGACCGCAGCACCTTCTGGAGCCGGACCTGAACCTCCAGCAGCCCCGCGCCGTCGCGGGCGATGGGCGCGAAGAGGTCGTCGAACATGTCGTCGGCGCGCAGCGCCGGCACCCAGACGCGCGGACAGTCGGTCGAAGCGTCGTCGTCCTCGCGCCCCGCCCAGCGGCAGAGGATGCGTTCCGCCCGGCCCAGCACGTCGATCGCCGTGCCGGGGTCGTTGACGGCCGGCGACAGCGCGCAAGAGGCGATCTCGGAGAGCACGCAGAGGCCGAAGCGCGGATCCTGCGTGAAGGAACGCTCGCTGGCCACCGCAAAGGCCGCCCGCACGGCCCGGAGCGCGTCCTCCCCGAAACCGCCGCTCACATGGGCGACCGGGCGGAGGTGATCGGCGAAGGTGCCGGGCGGCGCATTGACGAAGACATCGCTCCGCGCTGCCTCCGCCACCCTGGACAGGGCTCCGATGTCCACGTGCTGGACGTATCCCATGCTCTCGCAGAACACGGGCTGCGCGTCCTCCGGCACCGCGGCGGCGTCCTCGATTACCCGGCCGCCGAGGCCCGGCCTCCGCATCCGGTCGTCGAGCGCGTCGAGCGCCGCGCGCTCTATCCGGTCCGTTGTCTCGCCGACCCGGCCGAGATGCGAGAGATAGTCGATCCAGCGCAGCAGGGTGACGACGATCAGGACGATCACCGCCACCGTCGCGAGGAACAGGATGACTCGTCCCTGCTCGCCATAAGCGCCGGTGCTCAGCGCCACGATGCCGACGAGGCTGAACAGGAACGAGCCGATGAAGGTCCCGAGGGCGTTCTGCGCCGTCGTGTCGTCCATCAGCAGCTTCGCCGCCCGGGGTGTCACGCTGTTGGTGGCGGCGCTGTAGGCCGAGACCATGGTGGTGAGCGAGAAGGTGGTGACCGCGAGCATGCTCGTGGCGAGAATCTGGAGGATGTCGTCGATCGAATCCGATCCGATGCTCCTGGCGATGCCTTCGGGCACGAAACGAGCGAGGAACACCCCGGCGAGCGCCACCGCCACCGCGGCGAGCGAGAAGATGCTCACCCGCACCCACATCTGCCGCGAAAGCTGCCGCAGCACCCATTGCCACTGAGATATCATCCATCCTCGCGCTGTCTTGGAGCAGGGCCGTCCCACCATAACGCACGAGGGGCCCTCGGGCATGCGACGGCGTTCCCGACCCGAGAATGTAACGACTTCGCCGCGTTCCGAGCCCGTGATACGTGCTGCCATCGCGGCGCGAGAGGAAACGGCGGGGATGACGGTGGTGCGGAACGTGCTGGTGACGGGCGCCGGCGGCTTCGTTGGCGGGCACATGGTCGCCGCGCTCGACGGCGACGCCGTGACGGCGGTGACGCGCCGGCCCGAGCCGCTGCCGCCGGGCGTCTTGGGGGCGGTCGTCCCGTCCATCGACGGCGCGACGGACTGGGGCGGCACGCTCGACGGGGTCGATGCGGTGGTCCACCTCGCCGGGCTCGCCCACCGCTCCGGCAAGTTCGCGACGGCGAACCTGAGCCTCTACGAGGACGTCAACGCGAAGGGGACGATCCGCCTCGCGGAGGCGGCGGCGCGGGCCGGCGTCCGCGACTTCCTCTTCGTGAGCTCGATCCACGTCAACGGCACCGAGACCGACGGCCGTCCGCCGTTTCGCGAGACGGACACGCCCGCGCCGTCCGGCCCCTACGGGGCGAGCAAGGCGAAGGCCGAGGCGGGACTGGCCGAGATCGCCGCGCGGACGGGCATGGCGGTGACGGTGGTTCGCCCGCCGGTGATCCATGGCGCGGGGGCCCGCGGCAATATCGGGCGCCTCGCCGCGGCGCTGCGGCGCGGCGTCCCGCTCCCGCTCGCAAGCATCCACAACCGCCGCGCCTTTCTCGGCATCGACAACCTTGTCGGCTTCGTCCGCTGGCGGTTGTCGACCCCCAATGCATGGTGCGAGACCTTCATCGTCGCCGACGACGCCCAGCCGTCGACGCCGGAATTCGTCGCCCTGCTCGGCGCGGCCATCGGCAGGCGAGCGCGCCTCGCGCCGTTCCCACCCGCCCTCCTCCGCCGGGTCCTGTCCGCCACGGGCCGCGGCGCCATGGCCGAGGGCCTGCTCTCGTCGCTCGAGGTCGACACGGCGAAGGCGAAAGCCGCCGGCTGGCGCCCGCGTTTCACGCTGGCCGAGGGGCTCGACAGGGCCTTCGGTGCGGGCCCGGCAGGCGGCAGGGCGACCGGCTGGTAGGCCGCTTCGGCGTCTCCCGAAACGACCTCGCCGAGCCGGACTGCATCGGCGATATCCGCCCGCCCGTCGAGCACGTTTCGCACGGCTTTGGCGATCCGGGGCGAAGACGCGATGCGATCGGGCCGGCGATGACGCGGAGGACGCTGTCCGGCGGCGAATCTCGTCGGGGCCCTCGAGGAGCCGGCAGCCGCGCAAGGCAGCCGGCGCGACGCAGCGACCTGGTGCGGGCGGCCGGGCTCGAACCGGCACGGGCTTTCGCCCTACGGATTTTAAGTCCGTTGCGTCTACCAGTTTCGCCACGCCCGCACGCCTGCCCGCTATCGGGGAGACGGCCGCGGCTGTCAATCGCGCGGGTGTGCCGGACGCACCGGGTTCCGCGCGTCCGAACGTATCACGACATGTCTTGCGATATATCTTGATCTCGTCGACCGGACGCATTAGATAGCTCGTACGATATAACGCAAGGAGACACCTATCGTGCATCACCACAAGCATTGCCGGCATGAGGAATGGCACGGCGCCGGACGTCGGGGCTTCGCCGGGTCGCCTGGCTTCGGTCGCGGGCCGGGCCGCGGCGGTGCCGGTTTGGGCGGCCCCTTGCGCGGCGGCCGGATGATCGGCGACG
>JAEZEN010000102.1 GCA_023433185.1 Pseudomonadota bacterium
GGCCTGCGCCGCGGCCATCGGCGAGATCGCCCGCATCGACGCCGACCTGCAGCGCATCGAGGCCGACAAGAACGACGCCGTCCAGGCGGCGGCGAAGGTGGCCGAGGACAAGGCCGCTCCGTTGAGCACGCGGCGCCTGCTCGTCGCCCGAAGCATCGAGGCCTACTGCGTCGCCGAGCGGGCGCGCCTCACCGATGGCGGCAAGCGCAAGACCGCACCGTTCCCGACCGGCGAATGCCAGTGGCGGAAGGGCCGCGACAGCATCCTCATCGAGGCGTCGGAGAGCGACGCCATCGTGAAGAAGCTCAAGGGCATGGGCAAGGCCTTCGCCCGGTTCATCCGCGTCCGGGAGGAGCCCTCGCGGACGGCGATCGGCAATGCCACCGACGGCGAGAAGGCGCGGCTCCGCAAGATCAAGGGCATCACCTTCAAGCCGGGTGCCGAGATCTTCGAGGTCAAGCCAGCGGCGCTGCCGCTCGCCGAGCGGCCGGTCTGAGGGGAAGCACGCCGCTCAGCCCGCCGCCCAGCTCGCCGCCCTTGGGGGCGAACTAGCGCTTGCCGCCGACCAGCGCCCGGATTCTCTCCGCAGCCGTCTCGGGATCCGGGCTCCAGTCCAGTGCAAGGGCCTGCTGCACGATGGCGTCCCGAACGCCAGGTGGGATGTTTCGCCACTGGAGAACGGCGGCCGCTCCCAGCCTCTGCAAAGCCGCGGAGTTGCTCTCCTCGACCTGGAAGACTCGCTCAATCATGATGCACCTCTGACTCGCCGCTGTCAGAACAACCGGCGCTGGAGGTGGCCGGCGGACTCAAGCCTCGCGCCATGCGGACGATGAGTCAATTGACGGGCGGTGCCCGCGCCCTGCGCGTCGGCGCGTTCGGACGCCGGTGATCCAAGGGTCCGTTCGTGCGTATCATCCTCTGCCGCGGGGCTTGCGACTGCATCCCGAGGCCGGTGCCGCCGCCTGGGCTTCGCCGCCGACGGCGGCGGCATCGTCATCGCGCTCGGCCGAGCTTCCGGCCGCCTGCCCCGTCAGTTCTGACGAGGTTGAGAATCGCGTGCAGGATATGCACGTTGCGGTTGCCCAACGTAATCTGTGATCCACGCCGCGGACGGCGCTCACGGATGGGCACCCTTCAGGCCGCCCTCCCCCGGGGGCGGCCTTTTTCGTTCCCGGCCACGCGGGTGGCGGGGGCCGGGCTTTCGCCCGGACGCGGGGCCTATGCTTGGAGGCCAGACCCCGCCCGACGCATCCAGGGAATAACGTCGACCCCGCCGCTTGCTCCTCCGTGGAAGCAGCGGGATCGTGCACGCTCCCGAGATAACGATGGCCAAAGCAACTCGGTCGGATTCGCGTCGAGCCGCGCCAGCCGCTCGGCCAGGCGCTCGAATTCGGTCCGCGGGAAGAGGCCGCGGCCGTAGAAGTGCTCGGTGCCCCAGTAGGGCGGGTCGCAGTAGAAGAGCGCGCCCGGCCGGTCCCAGCGGTCGAGGAAGTCGTCCCAGGGCAGGCCCTCGATCCACACCCCGGACAGGCGTTCATGCGCCGCGGCGAGGATCGGCGCGAGCTTGCCGACGTCGAAGCGCGCCGGCGTGGTCGGGCTGACGCCGAAGCTTCGGCCGGCCACCTTGCCGCCGAAGCCGACGCGCTGGACGTAGAGGAACCGCGCCGCGCGCTGCAGGTCGGTGAGGCGGTCGGGATCCTGGCCGAGCAGGCGCGCGAACTCCTCGCGGCCGGTGAGCTGCCAGCGCAGCATGTCGAGGAACGCCTGGTAGTGGTTCTGGAGGATCCGGAACAGGCAGGCGACGTCGCGACTGATGTCGTTGAGGACCTCGACCTTCGGGGCGCTCGCGCGCCGGAAGAAGACGCCGGCCATCCCGGCGAAGACCTCGCCGTAGAGGTTGTGCGGCGTCGCCTCGATGCGGGCGGCGAGCGCCGCCGCGAGCTGCTTCTTGCCGCCGACATAGCCGGCGACGGGCCGGGCGGCCGGGACGGGGTGGAAGGCAGCTTCGGTGAATCGTTCCTTGCCGGCCGGAGGGCCGGTTCATCCTGACGGTCAACGACGTGCCGGAGACGCGCGAGATCTTCGGCCGTTTCCGCCTCGAGGATGCGCGGGTGACCTATACCGCCGGCCGCGCGGCGCCGAAGCAGGGCATGGGCGAGCTGATCGTGACGTCGTCCTATGGCACTCCGTCCGTCATGGCTGCTGCCCGCGCTGGTGATCCACCGTGCCGGTCGTCGCCCATAGGAACTCCTCCTCGTACTGCTCGAACAGGCGTTGGGCGCCGTAGATGCTGAGGTGATTTCCGTCCGTGAAGAAGGGTCCCCCGGCGTCATGCGGCCAGCACCGAAGCTCGTCGCAGAACATGTCCATCGGATCGAGCACACGAACTTCGGGGAAGCGGGACGCGATGTAGTTAAGGGTCGCCATCGACTTGCCACGCCTGTTGTCGACATCCTCGCGGCTCATGGCGCAGAAGCTTGGGTCAATTCCGCGGTGGGCGGCCCGAGCGAGGCACTCAGGTGCCGAATGCGTGAACTCGGGAACCGGGCCGACGATCAGTATCCGTCTGGCGCCCCACGCCTTGGCCTCCTCAATGAACCCTCCGATGCCGAGCGCCAGGGCTCGCCTGATATTCGACGGCATCGCTTCACCAAAGATCCGCTCGGTGAGATGGCCGGTGGAGGGCCCGCGGAGGAGACTGGCGTATCCGTATCGAATGTTCCAGCGGGCGGAAAGCACTGCAAAATCAGCTCGCGGAGGCACGGCTTTGATCTGCTTCGACCCTTTCCGGTAGAAGGTGCTGCACCGGTCCCGAAGACCATCCATCGCCGGTTCGGGCAAGAAGAACGGGGTGCACGCGATCCGGATGAAGGCTATCAGCTTCCGCCCTTCACCCGCCGCCACTTGATCGAGCACGCCGTAGATCATTCGCGCGTGGGAATTGCCAATCAGGACCCCGTACCGGCCATCGTCGGCCGCTTCAATGCAGTCGCTGGCCAGGTGGCCATTGCCGCGGATCTTGCAGGGATCGTCTCGGAAACTCCAGTCGCCCTCGGCGAAGTGCCCCGCTGCGATGAGCTGCCGCTCGACGGAGGGGGCTATCAGATGGACGAAGGAGATACCGACGAGGGACACCGCCACCGCGGCGGCCGCCCCGATGCCGGTGAACCGCCAGCCCAGGCGGGGCCGGCAGCGCATCCGCCACCGCCGGATCGGGACCTCGAGCCAATGGTGGGTCGCGGCGGCGAGCAGGAAGGATATCGCTATCGCGCCCAGCCGCCACTCGATCGGGCTCGTCCCGAAATTGTGTATCGCCGCGAATGACAGCAAGGGCCAATGCCAGAGGTACCAAGCGTAGGAAAGGAGGCCGACCCACACCAGCGGCCTCATCCCGAGGACCCACGCCACCGGGCCTGAGGGACGGACCAGCCCCGTGGCGATGACCAGGCATGCCCCCACGACCGGAAGGGCGGCGTAGTAGGAAGGATAGTCAACACCGTTCAGTACGGTCGCCGCGATCACGATCATGACCAGGCCCGAAAGGCCCATAAGATCGACGAGTTGGTTCGGAGCAGCCCTTCGCAGGACGGGCACGGCAAGAGGGATCATGCCCCCGAGCACGAATTCCCACGCGCGGTACGGCATGAGGAAGAAGGCGCGACTGCCCGTTGAGCTTTGAACAACGCACGCGAGGAACGAGATCGCGAGGGTTGCTCCGATCGCCACCGTCCAGACCGGCTTCGCAACACCCCGAGCCCTTCGGCCAAGCAACCAAAGGGCGGTCAGGAACAGGGGCGCGAAGACGTAGAACTGCTCTTCGACCGAGAGCGACCACAGATGGAGCAGTGGCTTCAGTTCCCCTGAGACGTCGAAATAGCCAGTGCTCGCGAGAAAGTAGTAGTTGACGACCATAAGGGCCGAGTACTGGGCCTCGCGGCCAAGCTCCTGGAACTCGGCCGGCGTCACGAGGATGAACGGCGCAGCAAGCAGGCACGCGCCAACCACGAGCAAGTAAGGGGGCAGGATACGCAACGTGCGCCGTGCCCAAAACTCAGCGAGTGTGAACTTGCCTGAGGCCAGGCCAGCGAGGATCTGACCGATGATCAGGTAGCCGGAGATGACGAAGAAAACGTCGACACCGATGAAGCCACTGTTCACGCCCGGGACACCAGCGTGATAGGCCACGACGGCAACGATCGCGATCGCGCGCAGTCCGTCTATGAACGGCTTGTAGGCGTTCTGATCGCCCGATCGGCTGACTGTGGAGGTCATCCCTGGGTCCCGCTGCTCCGCCACCGCGAAGACTCTCGCGATATCCAAACCCGGCCCACCACAGTCGACCTGTCCTGAGGTTCGATCTTGCACGGTCTGACGAACGGGGCAACCCAGGCGCCTCTGGATCAACGAAGCTGCCCGGCTCTGCTGTGCCCACCCCCTCGAAACAACGTACCCCGGAGGGGTATCGCGGGGTTTGACGGTTCAGCTCTCTGGGAGTATCCGGCCTGCTCTGCTAACCAATCCTGAGACGCTACACATGGCCGAAGACCCATCCGCCCGCCGGCGGCCCGAACCGCCCGACGCGCCAATCGACCACTTCGTCCGCTACCTGCTTCTGGCTATCATCATCGTGCCGATCACATACTCATTCGTGCAGGAGTTCGTCTCGAACTGGTTCCTGTAAGAGCGCGTTTGAGAAGGGGATTCCCGGCGTGACTCTGGCGTGATTCATCGGGTGTCGGTTTGATTCGGAGACCGACACGATGGCACGCAGGAAGCGCGGTGGACGCGGCTACGCGACCGACCTGACGGATGGGCAGTGGGCGCTGATCGCGCCCCTGATCCCGGAGACCGAACCGGGCGGACGGCCCCGCAAGGCGCCGACGCGGGAACTGGTCAACGCGATCCTCTACTTCCTGCGCGTCGGCATGGCCTGGCGACTTCTGCCGCATGATCTGCCGCCGTGGCAGACGGTCTACTACTACCTGCGCTGGCAGCGGGAGGGCATCTGGGATCGCGTGCATCACGCCCTGGTCATGGCCGACCGACCTCACGGACGCGGCTGACGCGGGTCCGGTGCCCCATCAGCTCGACCCGCGCCCATCCTTCATAGGCCATCTCCGTCATCCTTCCTGTCTCCTGCCGATTTGCACTTGGAAACGAGCCCCTCTTCCCGCAACGTGATGCTGGGACACGGGAGTCCGGGCGCATGGACTGGACCAGATTTCTGGTGTGGGCCCTGTGGCTGATCGCGCTGGCCACCGCCGGCGTGGCGATCTTTGTGCTGTTGCCCTGGCTCGGCTAGGCCTGGCTCGGCTAGAGGGTCTCCCGGCGCCCGAAGAACGACCGAGGCTGAAGCTGAGGCTATAGCGCAATTGACCGTTTGACTTGGCATTGTCATCGCGTCAGTCTCCAGCCTTAGACCGTCTCAGATGCGCGAGTAGAAACGGCATATGCAACGCACGAAGCTTGGAGAATGCCGAAATGGACCTTGAGAGTACCAAGACAAGCCGCCATCAGACGCCCGACAAGCCCATCGATCACATAATTCGCTACATCATTCTCCTCAGCATTTTAGTGCCCACAGCCTACGCGTTCATCGGCGAATTTATAACCAATTGGTTTCTGTCACCTTGAGTAAAATCAATAAGTTCGGGCACTTTTTTGGGCGCGCACCACAAGCGGCGGCCCGCCGATCGGCGGTGCCCGGACGATGAGGTTGCTGGACGACAGCAATGTAGCGCCCCTGAGAGATTCCAATGAGAGCAGATGCGGCCGTCCGGTTGGTGATGGGCAGCGTGTCGGCGTGGCCGCCGATGCGGATCACCCTCGGGCTGGAAAAAATGGGGGCAACGTCAGGGGCAATCGGCCACAAGCCGCCGATCGCGTTGCAGAACCCCGGTGACGCACCCAGCCCGTCACGCGTGGTTTAGCCCGGAAACTCCAGCTTCCGGTGCTCCAGCGTTGGGGTGCAGACCACATGAGCGACGGACTCTACCCAAATCTGGAGGAGGTTCAGGGTCTCAGGTCAGACGCCATCGTCGAGACGCGCGGCCGACCGCTGATGGATCGCTCCGACAACGGCACCGAGTTGACGTCGAGGGCGATCCTGCGGTGGCAGGAGGACAATCGCATCGAGTGTCCACATCGCGCCAGCAAGCCCAGTTAGGATGGCCCGTCGAGAACATGAAAAGTCGCAGCGACGAATCCGTCAGCGCTCGGTGAGCTTGAGCTCGATGCGGCGGTTCTTGTCGAAGGCCTCCAGGGTGTCACCCTCCTCGATCGGCTGGTTCTCGCCGAAGCCCGCCGCCACGAGGCGATCGGCCGGCACGCCCTCCGCGATGAGGTGCTGGACGACGGAG
>JAEZEN010000126.1 GCA_023433185.1 Pseudomonadota bacterium
GTGCCACTTGCCGACGATGGCGGTGTCGTAGCCGGCCGCCTCGAGGGCTTCCGGCAGAAGGCGTTCGTCAAGCGGGAGGCCGTAGGTCTGCTCGGGGAGGATGACGAAGCTCTGGAGCCCGTAGCGGAGGGGATAGCGGCCGGTCATCAGGGCGGCGCGCGTCGGCGTGCACATCGGCTGGACATAGAACTGGTCGAAGGTCACGCCCTCAGCCGCAAGGCGGTCGAGCGCCGGCGTCCGGATCTCCGAGCCGTGGAAGCCGACATCCTTCCAGCCGAGATCGTCGGCGAGGATGTAGAGGATGTTGGGCCGGGGCGGGTCGTCCGCGAGGGCGGGGACGATCCCGATCGCGGCGACCGCGAGCAGCGAGGCGAGGCGGAGGGCTGAGAGCATGGCGTCCTTCTTTCTGGCCACCGGATGGCGCTGCCCCACCGATCCCGGTTGGCATCCGCCCGCACCTCGTCTAGCACCAGCGTCGGGGAGGAATTGATCGTGGACGGACAGTCGTGACGGCGACGGGAGTGCCTGCGGACATCCGGTCCCGCATGGCCAATTCGGGCTGGCTGGCCGGCACCCCGGCCGATTTCCGTGACGCCGTGCTCGGGCACGCGCTCGTGCGCCGATACGGCCCGGACGACACCCTGCACAGCGAGGGCGACCAGTCGGGCGGCATGTACGGCGTCGCCGCCGGGACGATCCGGCTGCTCCTCTCGGCCGCCGAGCACGGCCCCTATTGCGGCCACCTGCTCCAGCCCGGCCAGTGGGCCGGCGACGGACCGACAATCGCCGGCAGCGCCCGGCTCGTCACGCTGGTCTGTTCGGGCCAGTCGACGGTCCTGTTCCTGTCGCGGACGGCGATCATGAAGATCGAGGCGATGGACCCGAGCTACTGGCGCTACTTCATGGCCAGCATGAACATCAGCCTCGGCCTGGCGCTCGGGGCGATCGCCGACCTGATGCTTCGCGATCATCGGAAGCGACTGGTCGCCGTCCTGCTCCGCATCGCCGGGATCCGGGGCGGCGCCTCCACCGAGGCACCGATCGACGTCGAGGTGAGCCAGTCGGACCTCGCGACTATGGCCAATGTGACGCGGACGACGGCCGCCGCGACGCTCCGCCTTCTGGTGCGCGACGGGCTGGTATCGACCGGCTATGGCAGGATCACGATCCTCGCTCCCGCGCGGCTTCATGCCCGTATCGCCGACTGACCGGCGTTGAGAGCGATTCGGAAAGGATTGCGCGGCGGTGTCGCAACGAATGACCGGCGAAGCCGCCGCAGGGATCATTTTCGTGCGATCCGTGCACGATCGCGCCGCTTTCTTACCGATGTTTAATCTCCCTGACAGTGGCCGGTAAGGTGGCCGACTCCATATTCGGAAGCGACAGGCGCCGCGGGATCACCTGGCGCCCAGTGATGGCCCTGGAGACTTTCCACATGACGAACAACACGACCCACCCGACCCGCTCGCTGCGCCGGCGTGCCCTTCTCGGCACGGCCGCCGCGCTCGTGGTCGGCGGTGTGATCGCCGGGCAGGCGGTCTTCTTCCCCGATTCCCGTGCCTATGCCGATCCTGTCCGGGTCGAGGGCGTGCAGCCGGTCAGCTTCGCCGACGTGGTGGAGAAGGTCCGCCCCGCGGTGGTCAGCGTCCGCGTCAGAAGCAAGTCCGAGGATGTCGCGGCGGCGGCCCAGGATCCGCTGAACCAGTTCCCCGACCTCTTCGGCGATCGCAACAGCCCGATGGAGCGCTTCTTCCGCCAGTTCCGCGACGGACAGGGGAACCGCCCGGACGGCAACCGCGGCAATCGCCAGTTCCGCTGGCAGAGCCCGTTCTCGACCAGCCTCGGCTCCGGCTTCATTGTCTCGGATGACGGCTATGTCGTGACCAACGACCATGTCGTCAACAAGGGCCAGGCGGTCACCGTGGTCCTCGACGACGGCACCGAGTACGAGGCGAAGGTGGTCGGCGTCGACAGCCGAACCGATCTCGCGCTCCTCAAGATCAACAATCCCGACCGCGAATTCACCTACGTGAAGTTCGCCGAGGACAACGTCCGCGTCGGCGACTGGGTCGTCGCCGTCGGCAACCCGTTCGGCCTCGGCGGCACCGTCACCGCCGGCATCGTCTCGGCCAGCGGCCGCGACATCGGCGCGGGTCCGTATGACGACTTCATCCAGATCGATGCCGCCGTGAACCGCGGCAATTCCGGCGGTCCCGCCTTCAACCTCAACGGCGAAGTGATCGGCGTCAACACCGCCATCTTCTCGCCCTCGGGCGGCAATGTCGGCATCGCGTTCGCGATCCCGGCCTCGTCGGCCGAGCGGGTCATCTCCGACCTCAAGGACGTCGGCGTGGTCACCCGCCGCTGGCTCGGCGTGCAGATCCAGGGTGTGACCCCGGAGATCGCCGAGGGCCTCAACCTCGACGTCGCCAAGGGCTCGCTGGTTGCGGATGCGCAGCCCGACAGCCCGGCCGCGGCCGCGGGCCTCAAGTCCGGTGACACGATCCAAGCCGTCAACGGCAAGACCGTCGACGGTCCCCGCGAGCTTGCCGCCATGGTCGCCAACATCGATCCCGGCACCAAGGTGAAGGTCACCTACTGGCGGGATGGCGCCCAGCACGACGTCGACGTGACGCTCGGCACGCTTCCCGGCGAGGAGCAGGTGGCTGCGGTCGATCAGTCGCAGCCCGAGGCCCAGCCCACGGCACTCGAGAGCTTCGGCCTTGCCGTGGCTCCGGCCGAGGACGACACGGGCGTGATGGTCACCGATGTCGACCCGAACGGGCAGGCGGCCGAACGCGGCCTCCAGCCGGGCGATGTCATCCTCTCGGTCGGCGACGACGCAGTGAAGTCGCCCGCCGACGTCGAGAAGATGGTCGAGAACGCGAAGGA
>JAEZEN010000145.1 GCA_023433185.1 Pseudomonadota bacterium
GGACGCGCAGCGGCGTCGCGGCGACGAGGGTGCCGCCGTCGGAGACGTCGCGGAAGGCGAGGTCCGGGGACAGGCAGCGCGGGCAGGCGTCGCGCGGCGGGTAGGTGACGGTGCCGCATTCGGGGCAGGCCTGGAGCATGAAGCGCCCCTCGGCCGCCGCCCGGGTCAGGCCCCCGGCCGCCCGGCTCCGTCGTGTCGGCAGCGGCACCGGCCGGCGCGTGCGGCGGTGCGGGTCCTTCCGCTGCGGCGGGGCGAGGGGCGCCGTCATGCCGCACCGAGGATGGCGGCACCGGTGGCGATGCCGCGGGCGTAGTTGATCATGCCGAAGCCCGAGACGAGGCCGGTCCTCGCGCCTTCGACCTGGGTGCCGCCGGCGGTCCCGAGGAGCTGGCGGATCGCCTCGACGAGACCGAGATGGCCGCCGGCCGCGCCGGCCTGGCCGACCGAGAGCTGGCCGCCGGAGGTGTTGTGGGGCAGGTCGCCGCCGACGCGGAAATCGTGGGCGCGTACGAAGGCCGGTCCCTCGCCCTTGGTGCAGAAGCCGAGGTCCTCGAACTGCATCATCGAGATCACCGGATAGTCGTCATAGGTCTCGATGAAATCGATGTCCTCGGGGCCGATGCCGGCCATGGCGTAGAGCTCGTCCGCGTCCATCGCCCAGCCGCCGCGCTCCTGCACCGGCTCGTCGGGAAAGGCGTTGTGGCGCTCGATCGCCGAGAGCAGCCGCACGAAGGGCAGGCCGAGGGCCGCCGCCGTCGCCGCGCGCATCACCAGGAACGCCTCGGCGCCGGCGCAGGGCATGACGCAGTCATAGAGGTGGATCGGATCGGCGATCGGCCGGGCCGCGAGATAGGCCTCCATCGTCAGCGGCTTCTTCATCAGCGCGTCCGGATTGCGGAGCGCGTTGTCGCGCTGGGCGATGCAGAGCCGGCCGAAGTCCTCGCGCGTCGCCCCGGTGCGGTTCATGTAGTGCCGCGCGATCAGGGCGAAGCTCATGTTCGGCCCGCCGGCGCCGTAGGGATAGACCGCGTCCTCGGAGAATCGGCTGAAGCCCTCGACGGTGCGGCGGAACGAGTCGGGGGCGTTGGTGTCGCCGGCGATGCAGGCGACGATCGTCGCGTCGCCGGCCTCGACGGCGCGCGCGGCCCGGCGCAGCGAGACGATGCCCGAGGCCCCGCCGACCGCGACATGGTCGAGCCAGCGCGGGACGATGCCGAAATGCTCGGCGAGGCCGATGGCGGTGTCGGGGGCGATGGTGAAGCTCGCCGCGGCCAAGCCGTCGATGTCGTCGCGGTCGATGCCCGCGGCATCGCAGACGCCGCGCAGCGCCCGGCCGAGCCACCAGTGCCCGCTCTCGCTCGAGAAGCGCCGGTAGGGGACCGTCACCGGCGCGGTCAGCACGACGCCGTCGTAGCCGCGGCGGGCGGGCGTCGCGACCCTAGCCATGGTGGCGGAGCGCCGCCTTGAGCGGGCGCAGGTCGAAGGCCCGGCCGGTCGTTCGCAGCGTGTCCGCCGCCTCCCGGATCGCGCCGCGCCGGAGCTTCTGGGTGGCGGTCACCGGGATCGCCGCGACGAAGGCCATCCAGCCGGGGAGCTTGTGATACGAGAGCCGCTCGCTTGCGGCATGGACGATGGCCTCCGCGGCCTCGCGGTCTGCCGTCGCGTCGGTCCGTGCGACCACGAGCGCGAAGACCTCCTCGCCGCGGATGTCGTCGGGCACCGGCGCGACGGCAACGGCCGCGACGCCGGGCAGGCCGGCGAGCACCGCCTCGACCTCGAGCACGGCGATGTTCTCGCCGCTCCGCCGGATGACGTTCTTCTTGCGGTCGAAGAAGGTGAGGAGCCCGGTCCCGTCGTGGGTGACCACGTCGCCGGTATGGAACCAGCCGCCCGCCCAGGCCGCCTCGGTCGCTGCCGCATCGTCGAGATAGCCCGAGAAGAAGCCGGCGCGCGGGTCGTCGCCCGCGGCGCGGACGAGCAGTTCGCCGGGAACGCCGGGCGGCGCCTCGCTCCCGTCATCGGCGACCACGCGCCACGCCGTCGATGGCGTCGGCCGCCCGATGCAGCGCGGGCCGAGCGGCCCGGTCTCCCGTGCCGTGGTGGTCACCGCGCCGGCACCGGTCTCGGTCATGGCCCAGGCCTCGACCAGGGGGATGCCGAAGCGCGCCTCGAAGCGGCGCTTCTCGTCGGCATCGACCCCGGCGCCGAAGCCGAAGCGCACGGCATGGGCGCGCTCGGCGGGTTCCTCCTCACGGCGGAGCAGGATGGCCGGCATGACGCCGAGATAGTGGACGATCGTTGCCCCGGACGCGGCGACGGTCCGCCACCAGCGACTGGCGTGGAAGCGGTCGATGGGGATCAGCGTGCCGCCCTTGAGGATCATGCCGAGGGCGCTGCAGCCGAGGGCGTTCATGTGGAACAGCGGCAGGGGGGTCAGCACGGCCTCGCCTCCGTCCGCCATCGCCGCGGTGCCGCCCTGGTTCACGTACCAGCCGGCAAGCTGCAGGAAATAGCGGTTGGAGAGGATGCAGCCCTTCGGTGCGCCGCTCGTGCCCGAGGTGAAGAGGAGCGCGCATTCGGCCTCTGCCCGGCCGGTCTCCGGAGGCCGGGGAGCGCGGGCCGGCGGCGCATCGCCATCGGGCGCGGCGATGCGCTCCGCGGGATAGCCGGAGCGCGCCACCTGGTCGCGCCGCTCCGGCAGCGCGACCACCACCTCGGGCTTCGCCAGGCCGAGCTGAAAGGCGATCTCGTCGGGCTTGAGGTCGGGATTGATCGGCACGATCGACACGCCGATGGCGTTCAGCGCCATCCAGTGGCGGAAGAACACGGGCCGGTTCTCGAGGAGCAGTCCCGCCCGCATGCCCGCGCCGTAGCCGTTCGCGGCAAAGGCGGCGGCGAGCGTCGCGACCTCGTCGGCGAAGGCGCCATAGGGGTGGGCGAAGCCGTCCGGCGCATAGTCGAGCTCGGCCGCGGCCGGTGCGGCAAGGAACGTCGCATCCGGATTGGCGCTCGCCTGCGCGGCGAAGGCCTCGTAGGGGGAACGGGCCCCGGTCACACTCGCCAAGGACGAATTCATATGATATTTTATCATTTGAAATGGCGAAAGAAAAGCTGTCTGGAACGAGAGCCGCAAGTCCGGAGGACGCGACGCCTCTGGCACCGCCCGCCGCGGCGGGTTCGTCGCGCGGAGCCGACCCGCTGCGCGAGCCGGAGCGCACCCTGACCGGGGTCGAGTGGTCGCTGTGGCGGCTCTCGGCCGCCTTCATCCGCTGGCAGGGCGAGTGCATGACCGCGGTCGCCGGCCGCCCCATCGGCGGCCACCACACCGCCCACCACC
>JAEZEN010000170.1 GCA_023433185.1 Pseudomonadota bacterium
CCCCAGGGGGTCGCCGGCGCCCCTGCTCTGGCGGCTCGTTCGCCCCGACACCGCCCGTCCATGCCATCGCGGGGCGATGGAAAACTCCATGCACCGCTCCTTGTCCCTCCTTCTTGGCGCAGTCCTCGTCGCGACCTCCGGCATTGCCGCGAGTCCTGCCGCCGAACGGCAGTCGTTCTCGATCCGCCAGGAGGCCCCGGTGCTGAACGCCGTGGACATCGGCGCCGAGGGTGCGTCCCACGGCGACGTGCTCGCATTCGAGGCGGAGATAACCCGCGAGGACGGCAGGTCCGGCATCCTCCGCGGGGTGCTGATCACGGTGGACCTGCCCGACGCGGAGGGCGACCTCCACGAGGACCGCATCGGCCAGCTCTATTTCGACCTCGGCGCGGGCGATTCCCTCGTCGCCGCCGGCGGCTCGACCTATCCGCAGGACGGCACCGAGATGGCCGCGGGCGCTCCCCAGGTCAGGGCCGTCATCGGCGGGACGGGTGCCTATATCGGGGCGCGCGGCCAGCTGACCACCGTCCGCGACGGGGCCGGGTTCTACGACCACCATTTCGAGCTGCTGGACTGAGGCGGGCCGGGGGTGGGGGGGAGCGCCGACCGCCGGCCTCAGCCCGAGGCGTCCTGGGCTCCGGCCACTGCGGCGAGCGAGCGCTCCAGGTCGGCGATCAGGTCGGCGGGGTCCTCGAGGCCGACATGGAGGCGGACGAGCGGGCCCTCGTCGCGCCACGGCACGGCGGTCCTGATCTTCTGCACTTTGGAGAGGATGGCGAGGCTCTCGAAGCCGCCCCACGAGGCCCCGATACCGAAGAGCCGGAGGCCGTCGACGAAAGCCTTGGCATCGGCCTCGCTCCAGCCTTGGAAGACCACGCCGAAGAGGCCGCTGGCGCCCGTCATGTCGCGCTTCCAGAGCGCGTGGCCGGGGTCGCCGGGCAGGGCCGGATGGAGCACGCGCGCCACCTCGGGGCGTCCGGCGAGCCACCCGGCGATGCGCAGCCCGCTCGCCATCTGCCGTTCGAGCCGGATGCCCATGGTGCGGAGCCCGCGGAGCGCGAGGTAGACGTCGTCCGGCCCGACATGCATGCCGAGCGCGCCGTGGGTGTCCTTGACCATCCGCCATGCGCGCTCGCCGGCCGCGATCGTGCCGATCATCACGTCGGAATGGCCGACCAGGTACTTGGTGCCGGCGACGACGGCGATATCGGCGCCGACGTCGAGCGGCCTGAAATACAGCGGCGTCGCCCAGGTATTGTCGACGATGACCATCGCGCCGCGGCGACGGGCGACAGCCGCCATGGCGGGAACGTCCTGCATCTCGAAGGTGAGGGAACCCGGCGTCTCGAGATAGAGCGCCGTGGTGGTGTCGGTGAACAGCGCCTCAATGCCGTCGCCGATGGCGGGATCGAAGTAGGTCACGTCGATCCCGAGGCGCTTCAGCACGGTGTCGGCGAAATGGCGGACGGGACCGTAGACGCAGTCGACGATCAGGACATGGCCGCCGGCGGCGCAGACGGAGAGAAGCGCCACCGAGGCCGCCGCCAGTCCCGAGGGGCAGAGCACGGCCCCCGCCGCGCCCTCGATCTCGCGGATCGCGGTCTCCAGCGCCTCGCTGGTCGGCGTGCCGCGCCGGCCATAGACGTAGCGCTGGCTCCCCGAGAGCATGACGTCGGTGCTCTCGAACAGCACCGTCGAGGCATGGACCACGGGAGGGTTGATGAAGGGGCCCGTCAGGTCCGCGCCGCGCCCGGCGCGGACCAGGCGTGTGGCGGGGCCCAGCCCTTCGGACGGATCGTCGGGGGATGACATGGCACGCCTTCTCGGTTCCGGATTCCGCAGTGCGGCACTTGACCGATCCCGAATAATGGCCTGTGATGACACGGTCAATCTACGTCAGACGACCATGCCCAGTGATTGCAGCCAGAGCGATCGAATGGTCGAGGAACGGGCCGCGGGCAATGGTCATCGGCAAGAAATACACGTTGCCAAGCAACCAGGGGAAGAGGAAGGAACAGGCCATGACCATGAAGAGACTTATCGTGCCGGTCCTCGCGGGGGCCGCCCTCGCGATCGTCACTGGTACTGCTTCCGCAACTACTCTCGAAGACGTGAAGGCCAAGGGATTCGTTCAGTGCGGGGTCAATACCGGGTTGCTCGGCTTCGCCTCGCCCGACGATGCCGGCGACTGGAACGGCTTCGACGTCGACTATTGCCGGGCCGTCGCCGCCGCGATCTTCAACGACCCAGAGGCGGTCAAGTACACCCCGCTCTCCGCCACGGACCGCTTTACGGCGTTGCAGTCGGGCGAGGTCGACATGCTGGCCCGCAACACCACGTGGACCATGACCCGCGATACTTCCCTGGGGCTCACCTTCGCGGGCGTAAACTACTATGACGGCCAGGGCTTCATGGTGCGGAAGGCGCTTGGCGTCGATTCGGCGCTCCAGCTCTCCGGCGCCTCGGTCTGCGTGCAGAGCGGCACCACCACCGAGCTCAACCTGACCGACTACTTCTCCGCCAACAACATGGAACTCAATCCGGTCGTGTTCGAGCCGCTGCCCGAGACCGAGGCGGCCTACGATGCCGGCCGCTGCGACGCCTACACGACCGATGCCTCGGGCCTCTACGCGACGCGCCTCAAGCTCGCCAATCCCGACGACCACATCATCCTGCCGGAGATCATCTCCAAGGAGCCGCTCGGCCCAGTGGTGCGCCAGGGCGACGACCAGTGGTTCAACGTCGTCAAGTGGGTGCATTTCGCGCTGCTGAACGCCGAGGAACTCGGCGTCACCCAGGCCAATGTCGAGCAGATGAAGACAGGCGACAACCAGGAGGTGAAGCGCCTCCTTGGGGTCGACGGCACCTTCGGCGAGGGGATCGGACTGTCGAACGACTGGGCCGCCAACGCCATCAAGGCCGTAGGCAATTATGGCGAGATCTTCGAGCGCAACATCGGCTCGAGCTCGAACCTGCAGATCGCACGCGGTCTCAACGCGCTCTGGACGAAGGGCGGCATTCAGTACGCGCCGCCGGTCCGCTAGCTGCAGCGACCCGGGAGCCGACGGGCAGCTCCGGCCGCCCGTCGCAACCCCCCGTCGATCATGCCAGCAGCGACTCCGGGTGTCGCCCCGCGCGACCGACCAGCACGTTTTCGCGGGACGTCGCCGCTATACGATCCCTTCATCCGCGGCCTGGTCGCCCAGGCCCTGGTGGCGGTTGCGCTGATCCTGCTGATCGGCTGGTTCGCCACCAACATGATCGAGAACCTGCGGCGGGCCAACATCGCCTCCGGCTACGGCTTCCTCTGGAGCCGCGCCGGGTTCGAGATCTCCCAGACCCTCATCCCCTACACGCCCAACGATACCTACGCGCGGGCCTTTCTGGTCGGGGTGCTCAACACGCTCGTCGTCGCCGCCGTCGGCATCGTCCTGGCAACGCTGCTCGGCTTCGTCGCCGGCATCGCGCGCCTCTCGAAGAACCCCGTGATCTCCGGGATCGCGACGGTCTTCATCGAGACACTTCGCAATATCCCGGTGCTCCTTCAGCTGCTTTTCTGGTATCGCGCGGTGCTTGCGGTGATGCCGGGCCCGCGCGAGGCGCTCGACTTGCCCTTGGGCAGCTATCTCAGCAATCGCGGCCTTCTGCTGCCCCGTTTCGTCGCCGGCGAGGGTTTCGTCTTCACGTTGATCGCGGTTGCGGTCGCGATTCTGTCGGTTGTCCTCCTTGCGATGTGGGCAAGGCGTCGCCGGATGGCGACCGGCCAGCCTTTCCCCACGGTGATCGTAGCTCTTGCGATCCTCGTCGTCCTGCCGGTGCTGGTGTTCCTCGCGACGGGCATGCCGCTCACCGTCAACTACCCCGTGCTGCAGGGCTTCAATTTCGTCGGCGGCTTCCAGATCATGCCCGAGTTCCTGGCGCTGGTGCTGGGCCTGACGCTCTATACCGCCACATTCATCGCCGAGATCGTCCGTGCCGGCATCCTCGCGGTGCCGCGCGGGCAGACCGAGGCCGCGTCGGCGCTCGGCCTCCGCCACGGGGCGACACTCCGCAACGTCGTCATTCCGCAGGCGATGCGGGTGATCATCCCGCCGCTCACCAACCAGTATCTCAACCTCACGAAGAACTCCTCGCTCGCCGTCGCGGTCGGGTATCCGGATCTCGTGTCGGTGTTCGCCGGCACGGCGCTCAGCCAGACCGGCCAGGCGGTCGAGGCCATCTCCCTCATGATGGCGGTCTACCTGCTGATCAGCATCCTCACGTCGCTGTTCATGAACTGGTTCAACCGCCGCGTCGCGCTGGTGGAGCGCTAGCGGCGATGACCGACACCCGCGACCTGGCTTATGTCCGCACCGAGGAGGAGCCCTTCATGGCTCCGCCGCGCGCGCGGCAGGGAGCCCTGGCGGCACTTGCTTCGAGCCTCTTCTCTTCCGTCGGCAACACGATTCTCACGCTGATCGGCCTCGCCCTCATCCTCCTCGTGGTGCCGCCGATCGTCCGCTGGGCCTTCATCGATGCGGTGTGGACCGGCGAGAACCGCGACGCCTGCCTTGCGCCGGGGGCCGGGGCATGCTGGGCCTTCGTCAAGGCGAAGTTCGCCCAGTTCATGTATGGCCGCTACACGCTCGGCGAGCGCTGGCGAGTCGACCTGACGGCGGTCCTGCTCGTCGCCGGCCTGGTGCCGATGGCCATCCCGCGGGTGCCGTTCAAGCGCGAGAACGCGATCTACCTGCTCGGCATCTTCCCGCTGGTGGCGCTCATCCTGCTCACCGGGGGCAACTTCAACATCGGCAGCGGCCTCTTCCGTCTCGTCTTCTTCGTCGGCTGCTTCGCGGTCGGGATCTCTGCCCTGTTCCTCGCCAGCGGCGGCCCGGGTGGTGCCATCCGGCTGGTTGCGGGAACCGCAGGCGCCCTCGGTGTGCCGCTGCTCATCGCCTCGGCCGCGATCGGCCAGCAGGGCGCGGTCTTCTTCGGCCTCTCGTTGCCCGAGCTCGCCATCTACCTGGTCGCCGTGGTGGCCCTCGTCGCCGGGCTCTTCGCCATCCAGACGGCGGCCGGCACACGCGGGCTGCGCCGCCTGGTGCCGCTCGCGATCGTGGTCGCGATCCTGTTCGGGCTCCTGGTGGTCCTCGGCGCCGACTTCGGCCTTCGCTGGGTCGAGACGTCGCTCTGGGGCGGCCTCCTGGTCACGCTCGTGGTGGCGATCGTCGGCATCGTCGGTTCCATGCCGCTCGGCATCCTGCTGGCGCTCGGCCGGCGTTCGCGGCTGCCGATCGTGCGCTTCGTCTCGATCGCCTTCATCGAGTTCGTGCGCGGCGTGCCGCTGATCACGGTGCTCTTCATGTCGAGCGTGATGCTGCCGCTCTTCCTGCCGTCGGGCGTCAATTTCGACAAGCTGCTGCGGGCGCTGGTCGGCGTGACGCTGTTCTCGGCCGCCTACGTGGCCGAGGTCGTGCGCGGCGGCCTCCAGGCGATCCCGCGCGGCCAGTACGAGGCGGCGGGCGCCCTGGGCATGGGCTACTGGGCGTCGATGCGGCTCATCATCCTGCCGCAGGCCCTGAAGATCGTCATTCCGGGGCTGATGAACAGCTTCATCGCCCTGTTCAAGGACACCAGCCTCGTCCTGATCATCGGCATCTTCGACCTGCTCGGCATCGTCCAGTTCAACTTCACGGATGCCAACTGGGCGTCGCCCAGCACGCCCGCCACCGGTTACGTCTTCGCCGGGTTCGTGTTCTGGCTGTTCTGCTTCGGCATGTCGCGGTATTCGCTCTACACCGAACGCCGCCTCGATACGGGCTACCGACGATGAAGGGATTGACCGCCCATGGCTGACCAGCCTGCCCCACCGAGGGAAGGGAACGCCCTGACCGTCTCGGCGACCGACGTCGCGGTCGAGATCGTCGAGATGAACAAGTGGTTCGGCGACTTCCATGTGCTCCGGAACATCGACCTCACCGTCATGCGCGGCGAGCGTATCGTGATCTGCGGCCCCTCGGGCTCCGGCAAGTCGACGATGATCCGCTGCATCAACCGGCTCGAGGAACACCAGACGGGCCGGATCGTCGTCGACGGCATCGAACTCACCAACGATCTGAAGCGGATCGACGAGATCCGCCGCGAGGTCGGGATGGTGTTCCAGCAATTCAACCTCTTCCCGCACCTCACGATTCTGGAGAATCTGACGCTCGCTCCGATCTGGGTTCGCCGGATGCCGAAGAAGGACGCGGAGGAGATCGCGATGCGCTACCTGACGCGCGTCAAGATTCCCGAACAGGCGAAGAAGTATCCGGGCCAGCTCTCCGGCGGCCAGCAGCAGCGCGTCGCCATCGCCCGTGCCTTGTGCATGAGCCCGCGCATCATGCTGTTCGACGAGCCGACCTCGGCGCTCGACCCCGAGATGATCAAGGAGGTGCTCGACGTGATGGTCGATCTCGCCGAGGAGGGCATGACCATGCTCGTCGTCACCCACGAGATGGGCTTCGCGCGCCAGGTGGCCAACCGGGTCATCTTCATGGACGCGGGCCAGATCATCGAGCAGAACGAGCCGGAGCAGTTCTTCACCAACCCGCGGCACGAGCGGACGAAACTGTTCCTCAGCCAGATCCTGCACTGAGCTTCTGCGACCGGCCGAGGCGGCTCGCCGCCGGCGGTCCGGACGCACGGGCGGGGAGGGCGAGACCGGCCACGAGGCCCCGCACCGCGGCGCGATAATCCCCTTCGGCGTCGCTGCCGACGGCAAGCGCGGCACGGTCGAACGCCGCGTCGATCAGGTCGGCCAGGGGGCCGGGGGGCAGGGCGCGGAG
>JAEZEN010000191.1 GCA_023433185.1 Pseudomonadota bacterium
CTCGATAGTCCGCCAAGAGGTCAACGTAGCGGGCGTGGCGGGCTTCGTCGGGATGGAGCGGCATCGATGCGACCTGCATCGCCCGTGCGGCGGACTCCACGTCCGGATGGAGGCCGAGCCCGAGGGCGGAGGCAGCGGCGCACCCATGGAGCGTGAGATTCTCGCCCTCGGCCAGATGGACCGGCAGGCCCATCGCGTCGACGGTCGCCTCGAGCCACAGCGCGTTGCGCAGCATTCCGCCCGCGACGACAAGCCTGCCGACGTGCTGGCCCTGGCGTCGAAGGTCGGTGACGATATTGGCGGCCCCGAGAGCGACGGACGTCACCGCGGCGCGATAGAGGCTCGCTCGGTCGTGAGACAGCGAGAGCCCGAGCACGGCGCCGCGAAGGCGTGCGTCGCGATAGGGTGTCCGATTGCCCATGAAATAGTCGAGGGCGAGGAGCCCGGTGTCGACGAGGTCCACCGCGGCGGCCTCCTTCCACAGCGCATGGCGGCCGCGATCGTCCAGGCCGAAGATGGTGTCGGACAGCCATGTCAGGACGGAGCCGGCGGAGACCTGGCCGGCCTCGACCAGCCGCAGTCCGTCGACCACGGCGTCGGGATAGGGGCCCCAGACTCCGTCGATGACCGCATCGTCGTCGGCGACCTGCATCAGGAAGACGTTGGACGTGCCGCCGATGAGCAGCATGTCGCCGGCATCGAGGGCGGCCGCGCCAAAGATGCCCATGTGGGCATCGATGCCGCCCTGCATGACGATCGGCTCGCCCCGAATGCCGAGCTGTCTGGCTGCGTCCTCGGTGATGCGGCCGAGGGGCCGGCCGATTCCCACGATTTCGCCCGGCAGCTTCGCAGCAAGCTCCGGGACGCCGAATGCCTCGAACAGGTCGGGCGAGAAGCGGTTCGTCCGGGGGTCGTAGTTCCACTTGCAGATCGCGATCATCCGCGATCCGGCCCACTTGCCGGTCAGGCGAAAGTTCACCCAGTCCAGGGCCTCGCAGCACACGTCGCTCTGCGCCCACAAGTCCGGCCGGTGGCGGGCCATCCACATCGCCTTCGGCACGAGCCATTCGACGGCGTCGGCGCCGCCGCTCATGGCAAGGACCGGGTGAGCGACGGTACCGGTCAGCTCGGCTTCGGCCGATGCGCGCGCATCCATCCACAGGATCGCCGGGCAGAGCGGATTTCCCGCGCGGTCCGCCAGCACGACGGTCGACGAGAAGGTCGCGACGCAGAGCGCGTCGATTGCGGGGTTGCCGCCGGCATCGAGGGCAAGGCGTACTGCCCGGGCCGCGGCATGCCACCAGTCGAGGGGATCCTGCTCGGCGCGGTTCGGCCGGATGTGGCGTGTCGGGTAGGCCGACTCCGCGGTGGCCACCAGCCGCCGAGCTGCGACGTCGAAGACGCCGGCGCGGACGCCGCCCGTACCGAAGTCGAGGCTGAGGACGAAGGCCACGTCACCGGTCTCCCTGCCGCTCAGGGCCGAAAGAGGACCTTGGAGAACACGATGTTGCGGGTCCGGAAGCGGTCGAAGACATCGGGAAGCTCGGCGAGGTCGAGATCGTGACTGATCAGGAACTCCCACCTCAGGCGGCCATCGGCGAGCGCCGCTATGGTCTCGCTCCACTGGGGCCCGGGGAACGGCGCGCCGAAGCTGTTCCATGAGCCGTGGATGCTGATCTCCTGGCGCAGAAGCGTCTGGTACGTCGTGTTCTTCAGGGTCACGTCGGGCACCGGGATGCCGATCAGCGCGACATGCCCGCCGGGAGCGGCGAGATCCACCGCGGTGTTGATCGTGGCCTCGAGGCCCACCGCCTCGACGACGAGATCGGCGCGGGCCTCGTTGTCGGCCAGGTCCTGCGGCAGGAGGCGGATGGTGGCGCCTGCTTCGCGTGCGAGCTCGAGCTTTTCCTCGCTTACGTCGACGGCGATGACTTCCGTGGCGCCCATGAGGCGCATCCACTGGATGACGAACAGGCCGATCGGGCCGCACCCGACGACCGCACCCACCTTGCCGATGTCGATGCCCCCGCCCTTCCAGATCGCATGAAGCGCAATCGATGCGGGATCGACCATCGCGATCGCGCGGGGGTCGGCCTGCTGCGGCACCTTCATGAGATTGCCGACGGGCGCGGCAACGAACTCGGCATAGGCGCCGTCGCGGCGGCTGCCGAAGTAGTCGTAGTCGCGGCAGCGGGAGAAATTGCCGGTCTTGCACTGACTGCACCGGTAGCAGGGCAGCAGCGGGGCGACGGCGACGAGTTCATCCTCGGACCATCCGGTGACGCCATCGCCAATCTCGGCAACCCGCCCCGAGAACTCGTGGCCGGTGATGAGCGGCATCTTGTGTGCGCCCTTGACCAGCATGCGCGGCAGGTCCGAGCCGCACACCCCCACGGATGCGACGCGCAGGAGCACTTCGCCGGCAGCCGCCTGAGGCTTCGGGCGATCCTCCAGGCGATAGTCGCCAGGAGCGTGAAGGACAATGGCACGCAACTTCGATCCTCCCGTCACATATGTGATCTAACGTCACTTATGTGATGATCGCAGCTTCGACGGTCGTTGTCGAGGGGCGGGGTACGACGGCCGGCCGCGCGCCACCAGTCGAGGACCGGATCGTGGCCGGGCGAGGGGCACCTACCATTTGGCGACACCACCGCTGCCACACGCTCTCCATTCACACGGAGGCGGCAATCGATCCTTCGTCGGAATGAGAATGCGGTGAACGGGAATGCCATCGAATTCCGACCGACCCGGATGGCCATGGCCTCAGAGTGCCGTATCAAGGGCCGAATCCGTGGAGGGCGCGGCTCAAGCGCGACGACCGCCTCCAGGGACAATCCTGCCGGTCTTTCGATTCGCGCACGCCGTCAAACGGGTGGCAATTTCGAAACGGGTCCTATCGTCGCGACTTTGTGATTGGCAGCTTTTCCCGGCCGAGCGGCGACGGTAGGCCCGTGCCGGGAGGAACCCGGCGATAGGCGGGGCTCGCCGTTTGGCTCGTGGTTCGGGGTGGGCGGAGGTCAGTCGTCGTCGACCTCGGTCTCCCAGCATGCGCCGGCGTGCCGCCGATCGAGTTCGGCCCAGCCCCGCGAGGTCAGGCACCAGCGGCCGCGTCCGACGTCGCAGACCAGTTCGCGCGACGCCAGGCGGTCAAGCGCGGAATCGACGTCGATCTCTTCCGCCGTCGCCAGCGTCTGCACGATCGCACCGCTACCCACATCCTTCCGGATGTAGGACGCGGCAGCCAGGGCGATCAGCACATGACTGTCGTCGCCTGCTGTCCGCATCTCTCACCTCCGCTATTATTTCGCCGTCCGAATGACACGTCCGAGCGCGGTCGGACGGATTGGCACATGCAAGTAACGTGCGGGTGTTCCGAAGGTTCCCGCCTCTCGCTGTTTTTTTTGCCATGCCCGTTCTTGTGCATGAGGGGCCGGCTCGCGCATCCTTCCGCCGGGCGCGGATCAGGCCGGCGACCGGGCCGAACGGCCCGATTCCGTCGATGCGGGGGGACTTGATGCCGGAAGGATTTGTCGCGCCGGGCTATGAAGCGGTCCGTGGCGCGTTTGCCAGCAACTTCAGCGAGCGGGGGGAAGTGGGTGCAGCCTTCGCCGTCTATCGGAACGGGGAGCCCGTAGTCGATCTCTGGGGCGGAGCCGCGGACAGCATCGCCGGACGGCCCTGGGCGGAGGATTCGCTCCAGCTCTTCTTTTCGGGGACGAAGGGCATGGTGGCGATCTGCCTGCTCATGCTGATGGAGCGTGGCCGGCTCCGCCTCGACGATCCGGTCACGCGCCACTGGCCGGAATTCGGCAAGCCGGACATCCTCGTCCGCCACATCGTTTCGCATACCGCGCGGCTTCCCGGCATCGACACGCCGATCACCGTCGACGATCTTCTCGACGATCGGCGCATGGCGGCGATCCTCGCTGCGCAGGCGCCGAGCACCGACCCGCGCACCGGCATCTGCTACCACGCGCTCACCTATGGCTGGCTGTGCGGCGAGCTGATCCGGCGCATCGACGGGCGGAGCGTCGGGCGCTTCTTCGCCGAGGAGGTTGCGGGTCCACTCGGGGTCGAGGTGTGGATCGGCCTGCCGGAGGCCGAAGAGCCGCGGGTGACGACGCTCGAACTCGCGCCGGACTGGGGGCAGGCTTCGACGCTCCCGCCGGACGCGCTCGAGCGCGACCCGCTGCTCCGGAGCGTATGGGGAAACCCGGTGATCTTCGAACGCCGGAGCTTCTTCTGGAACGAGCGCCGCATCCATGCCGCCGAGATTCCCGGCGCCAACGGCATCGCCACGATGCGCGGCGTGGCTAAGATCTATGGCTGCCTGGCCGCCGGCGGCGCGCCGCTGCTTGCGCCGGAGACCGTCCGCCTCGGGCGGACCGAGCTTTCCGCCGGCCATGATGCGCTGAACGATGTCCATTGGCGCTTCGGCGTCGGCTTCCAGCTGCCTTCGGAGTCCATCTACTTCGGCCCGGCCGGGCCGGATGGCGACGGCTTCGGCCATGGCGGTGCCGGCGGCTCGCATCACGGAGCGTGGCCGTCGCTGGGCATCGGCTATTCCTATGCCATGAACCAGATGCGCGACAGCACCCGTCCCGACCCGCGCGCCCGGGCCCTGCTCGAGGCGCTTCACGCCGCGGCGACCGCCTGACGCGGCATGCCGGTCTCGCAGCGGCAGACGACCGGCGGTAAAGAACACAGACCTGACAGCCTTGGAGATCGTGACATGCCAGCAGCCCTCGTTCTTTCCGGAAGCGTTGCCGTCGACGGCGACTTCCTGCATCCGCGCCGTCGGCTGCGCGAGGCCTTTCCGGGGATCCAGTGGCGCGACAGCCCGGCGCACGCGGGAAGCGCCAGCGTCGTGCTCGCCGCCGACCCGGCGATGCAGGAAGGCGCCTTCCGGATCGGGACGAGCACCGACCCGGCGCCGACGGTGACGGTCACCGGGGGCGGCGTGCCGGGCGTGGTCTACGGCGTCGAGGCGCTCATTGCCCGGGGCGGCGCGGACCCCTCCCGGCTCGGTGTCTCGGCCCACGAGGATGCCCCGGGGATGCCATACCGGACCTTCTGGACCTGGGACCATTCGACCAACTGGGAACTGAGCCAGGTCGGCCTCCAGGAGATCGGCGTCTTCAACCCCTACGGCAAGCCGCCCGGCGGCTTCCTCGCCGACTACAAGCGGCTCGTCGACTTCTGCAGCCTGAACCGGATCGCGGCGATCACCATCTACGGCTTCCTGCGGGATTCTCACGGCGGCATCGAAGCGGCGCAGGAGCTCTGCCGCTATGCCACCGAGCGCGGCGTGCGCATCATGCCGGGCATCGCCATCGGCGCCTATGGCGGCGTCTACTGGGAGGGCGACCACAAGTACAACCTCGCGACCTGGCTGAAGAAGAACCCGCAATTCGCCGCCACGATGGAGAAGGGCTTCGGCTTCCAGCTCGCCGATCTCGCCTTCCCGCTCAACTTTCCGCGCTCGGACTACACGATGAGCGCCTGCCCGAGCGCCCCGGAGACCATCGAATGGATGGAGGAGGCGGTCTCCTGGCTCGCCGAGACCTTCGAGATCGGCGGCATCAACATCGAAAGTGGCGATTACGGCGTCTGCGGCTGCCCGCGCTGCGTCGAGCGCCGCGCCAACGACGCCGAGGCGGCGCGCCGCAAGGACGATCACGGCGATTCGTGGTCGCATACCGACATGGCGGAGAACTTCCCGCGCCTCTACCGCGCCGCCAAGGCGAAGAAGCCGGACCTCTGGATCTATTGCGAGATGCAGTGGGACAACCTCCTCGACCCGGTGGCGAGCGAGGTTCAGACCCGCCTGCCGAAGGGCGGCATCTACCAGCACACCGCCAACAAGAGCTTCTGGGGGCGCCTCCGCACCGCGCTCAAGCGCGACTACGTCGCGTCGCTGCCGACCCAGCCGAACGTGCTGCGCTGCCAGTTCGCCTGCCAATGGAACGGCGACGAGCGCACCGAGCGCTATGCCTTCAATGCGCGCACCCTCGCCGACATGGCGACGATCGGCGCCCGCGAGGCCATGGAGGGGCTGACGGTGTGGGGCGAGGCGTCGGCCTATCACGCCACGGTCGAACTCTCCTACATCGCCTTCGCCCGCTTCACCTGGGACCCGACGCTCACCTGGGAGCGGTTCATGGCGGAGGAGATGGCGCCGCGTCTTGGCGGCCTCGAGGCGGCGGAACGCTTCGTCGCCATCGCCGAGGAGATCGATCGGAACCAGCGCCTGCCGCACGAGCGGCTCGCGGCGCTCCGCACCGAGGCGCTGTCGCACGCCGCCGACGCCGGGAGCGAGGCCGGCCGGCGCTGGCTTACCCTTGGCGAGCAGATTCTGCGCCGGGAATACATGGGCGCGTAGCCAGGCAGTCGCGTGGACGGGGCGCCCGGGCCGGGGGCGTGAGCGTCGACGCTTCCGTTGCGGGTGCGATCCTCTATGATCGCGCGCGGCCGGCGCTCGGCCGTGGGAGGCTTGAGGGGAGGTTCGGCATGACACGGCTCGGAGGGGCCCTTGCAATGGGGGTGGCGCTGTCGATCACCGGCCCTGCGCTCGCGGAGGACGCAGGCCAGCCGCTGTCGGCCTGTGCCGGAGCGGTCGGCGCGTGGCTGACGAAGAACCCCGGCCAGGAGCCCAGCCGCAGCCTCATCAGCCTCACCGCCGACGGCCTCGTCCTCTTCGCCGATTCCGGCCAGGGCGGCGGCGCCGGCTTCTCCGCCTTTACCGGCGGCCATGGCGCCTGGCGCTGCGTCGCGAGCGCGGACGGCCCGCAGCTCAGCGCCGTCATCCTCGACTTCACGCTGCCGTCGGTCGACTGGCCGAACCAGAAGATCGGCCGCCTCGACATCACGGCGACCGTCGATGCCGCCAGGGGCACCATGAGCGGCTCGATGACGCTCCTCTCCGCGCCGCTGGACGGCGACCCGCTCGCGGCCGCCAGCCTGGAGGAGGATGCCGAGGGCACCTTCGAGGCCGTCAGGATCACCGCGCCCTGACCGGCGCCAATTCAAACCGACCAGACCCCGGGAATACGCCAGACATGCTCAAGGCCATCGATCCGATCCTCAATGCCGACGTGCTCTACGCGCTCCGCGCCATGGGCCATGGCGACGACCTCATCATCTGCGACACGAACTTTCCGGCCGACTCCGTCGCCCGCGAGACGGTGTTCGGCGAACTGCTCCGCATCGACAACGTCACCGCCGCACGGGCGGCCAAGGCGATCCTCTCCGTGATGCCGCTCGACGCCTTCGTCGACCAGCCGG
>JAEZEN010000240.1 GCA_023433185.1 Pseudomonadota bacterium
CGCTCGTGCGCGAGCACGATCTCCTCCACCTGCGTCGGGAAGACGTTGACGCCGCGGATGATCAGCATGTCGTCGCTCCGTCCCTTGACCCGCTCGATCCGCCGGAAGGCACTGCCCTCGCCCGGCAGGAGCCGCGTCAGGTCGCGGGTGCGATAACGGAAGAGCGGCATCGCCTCGCGGCCGAGTGCGGTGAGGACCAGTTCGCCGGCCGCGCCGTCGGGCAGCACCCGGCCGGTCCCGGGGTCGATGATCTCGGGATAGAAGACGTCCTCCCACAGGGTCAGCGCGCCGCGCGCGTCGATCCGTTCCTGAGCCACCCCGGGACCCATCATCTCCGAGAGGCCGTAATGGTTGAGGGCGGTCACCCCGAGGCGCGCCTCGATCTCGTCGCGCAGCCCCTCGCTCCACGGCTCGGCGCCGCAGATGGCGAGGCGGAGGCTTGAGGCCCGGGGATCGAGGCCGAGCGCTGCAAAGGCGTCGGCGATGGTGAGGAGGTAGGACGGAGTGGCGCCGATGATCGTCGGCCCGAAGTCGTCGATCAGCCGCACCTGCCGCTCGGTGAAACCGCCGCTCGACGGCACCACCGCCGCCCCCAGCCGCTCGGCGCCGTAATGGAAGCCGAGGCCGCCGGTGAAAAGGCCGTAGCCATAGGCATTGTGGACGATGTCGGCCGCCGTGCCGCCGGCGGCGCGGATCGAGCGCGCCATGAGCCCCGTCCACAGGTCGATGTCGCCGCGGGTATAGCCGACCACCGTCGGCTTCCCGGTCGTGCCGGAAGACGCATGGATGCGGACGATCTCGTCCATCGGCACCGCGAAGAGGCAGAAGGGGAAGGCGGTCCGCAGGTCGTCCTTCACCGTGAAGGGAAAGCGGGCGAGGTCGTCGAGGGAAGCGAGGTGGTCGGGATGGACGCCCGCGGCTTCCATCTTCGCCCGCATCGGCGGGACGTGGTCGAAGGCCCGGCGGAGCGTCGCCTTGACGCGGTCGAGCTGAAGGGAACGGAGGGCGTCGGGGGTGATGGCCAGCGTTGGGTCGGCCGACTCGGGCATTGTGCACTCCGTCTCGCGCCGCTGCTTCACATCAGCACTTCCTCGAAACGGGGTCCAGTGGACAGGACTGCCATGAGCCGTCCTGAAAGGAGGCGGTCGTACATGGGGAACTCGTGGAACTCGCCCGGCTGGAATTCAGGGTCGGAATTCCGCTATCATGGCACCTATGAACACCAGCCGCCACAGAGGTACCGACTTCGACCGCGACGCTCCTGCCTACACGCTTGCCGAAGCGGCCCGCTATACGAGGCTGCCGGGTGCCACGTTGCGCTCGTGGGTCATGGGACGGCGGTACCCGGCTACGGAAGGTCACGGGAATTTCAGCCCCCTGATCGTGCCTTCATCTCGTAAACCAACGTGGCTTTCGTTCTCCAATCTTGTCGAGGCACACGTCCTACGCTCGTTGCGAACGGAGCATGGCGTGCCAGTTAAGGCGCTGCGAAGCGCGCTTTCCTACGCGGAGAAGAGCCTTGGTATCGAGCGCCTCCTTCTCCGACCGGAGCTTCGCACCAGCGCAGGTAGACTCTTCCTCGACCGCTACGGTGAACTGACCGACCTCACGGCGTCGGGTCAACTCGCCATGCGCCGCCTTTTTGACGAGCATCTGATGCGGGTCGAGTGGGATTCGTCTCGATTCCCGGTACGGCTCTATCCATTCCTTTCGGCCGCTGCTCCGAGTGCGGACCTTTCGATCGTTATCGATCCGCGTATTGCTTTCGGTCGGCCAGTGGTGCTGCGCAAGGGCATTTCCACGGCTGCGATTGCGGAGCGCATGGACGCAGGTGAATCGCTAGAAGAGATCGCGACCGACTACGACCTCGCGCCAAGGGAGGTCGAACAGGCCGTCGTCTATGAGCGGGCGGCTTGACCTGAGTCTATTTCACAGACCGACCTCGGCAAGCGCTTCGGCGAGATACTGAGATCTGGCGGCCTAACCGTCGAGCAGCATTCAGATCACTTCGCTCCCGATACGCCCGACGAGATCTGGCTGCCCGAAATTGGGAGGCGACGTTGGATTGCGCTGACGCATGATCGACGCATTCGCTACAAACCGAATGAGCGCGACGCGGTCATGCGAAATGGAGTTGCCTTGCTAGTGATCATTGGCTCTGCACCTTTTCCGGAGCTTGCCCAAGCGTTTGTCGCGACGGTTCCCCCGTATCGAGGGCTTTCTTGCCAACCATCAGCCGCCATTCATTGCCAAAGTGTATCGTCCCTCGACGGGTGGCACGGCTCCAAACGATCTGCCTGGTCGCGTTGAACTCTGGCACCCGCGAAAGTGACTGCCGGACGGTCCGAGAGGTGAAATCGCATGCCGCACTCTCGACCGTCTGTGTCCGGGTCCATGCGCCTGCCTGCCCGGCGTCGCGTTCCCGGACGACCAAAGCCTGACGCTACCTCAACCCGGCGCAGAAGCGCTGAATGCGCGAGCAGGCCTCCTCGAGCGTCTTGAGGCCCGTGGCGTAGGAGATGCGGAAGAAGGGCGAGAGGCCGAAGGCCGAGCCGTGGACGACGGCAACGCCCTCCTCCTCGAGGAGCGCGGTGACGAAGTCCTCGTCGGTGGCGATCTTCTTCCCCTTCGGTGACGTCAGGCCGAGCGTCCCCGCGCAGGACGGGAAGACATAGAAGGCGCCCTCGGGCCGGGGGCAGTGGAGGCCCTTCGCCTGGTTGAGCATCGCAACCACGAGGTCGCGGCGCTCGCGGAACACCTCGGCGTTCTTCCTGATGAAGTCCTGCGGGCCGTTGAGCGCCTCGACCGCCGCCCACTGCGAGATCGAGGACGGGTTGGTGGTCGACTGCGACTGGAGCTTGGCCATCGCCTTGATCAGCATAGCCGGGCCGCCGGCAAAGCCGATGCGCCAGCCGGTCATGGCATAGGCCTTCGATACGCCGTTGAGGGTCAGGGTCCGCGCCTTGAGCGCCGGCTCGACCTGGACGGGCGTGGCGAATTCGAAGCCGTCATAGGCGATGTGCTCGTACATGTCGTCGGTCAGCACCCAGACATGGGGGTGGCGCATGAGGACGTCGGTGAGGCCCTTGATGTCCGCCTGCGAATAGCCGGCGCCGGTCGGGTTGGAAGGCGAGTTGAGGATGACCCACTTGGTCTTCGGGGTGATCGCCGCCTCGAGCGCCGAGGGCGTCAGCTTGAAGCCGCCCTCCATCGTCGTCTTGACGATGACCGGGGTCGCGCCGGCAAGCGCCACGATCTCCGGGTAGCTCACCCAGAAGGGCGCCGGCACGATCACCTCGTCGCCGGGATTCAGCGTCGCCATCAGCGCGTTGAACAGGACCTGCTTGCCGCCGGTGCCGACGCTGATCTCCTCCACCGCGTAGTCGATGCCGTTCTCGCGACGGAACTTGTCGACGATGGCCTGCTTCAACTCGGGGATGCCGTCGATGGCGGTGTACTTGGTCTTGCCGTCGCGGATCGCCCTGATCGCGGCTTCCTTGATGTTCTCCGGCGTGTCGAAGTCGGGCTCGCCGGCGCCGAGGCCGATGACGTCCATGCCGGCAGCCTTGAGCGCCCGCGCCTTGTCGGTCACCGCGATGGTGGCGGACGGCTTGATGCGGGCAAGCGAGTCGGCAAGGAAGGCCATGGTCGTCGAGGCTCCGGTGGCGGGAAAGCGCGCGGACCCTAGTGCGCCACCGGTCGAATCTCAAGGCGGAGTCTCCCGGGGACCTCGACAAAACCGCGACGGCGGCCGATCTTCCGGAACCCGCACGATAGACGGGACCGACCATGAAGCAGATGAAGCGGACGCGCACCCTCCGCAGCGGGACGGCCCCGGCCCCGCAGGCGGCAGAACGGGCGACCGCCGCGCGGCGGCGGAAATCTGCCGCCGTGTTCCGCCAGGACTGGGACTCCTACGGCCGGATCGTCGCGAACAACTACCTCCATCACCGCGAGGCCTATGGCGTGCTCGCCGACGTGCTGCGCGGCGAGCACCGGCCGTTCCGCTTCCTCGACATCGCCTGCGGCGATGCCAGCGCCTCGGCCCGCGCCCTCGCCGGGACGAATGTCAGCGCGTATCACGGCATCGACCTGTCCGAGCC
>JAEZEN010000313.1 GCA_023433185.1 Pseudomonadota bacterium
GTCCCGAAGGGGGACCGCTCCCTCGATGCCGCGCAGGCGGCCGTGCAGGGCCTTTCTCAGCCGAATGGCGGAACGGACGAGAAGATCGCCAGTCCGCCCTTCTTCGCGGCTGACGCCCTGACCAATCCCGACCACCAGCGCTTCGCCCTGAAGGTCACCGGGGCGGCTGTCACCTGCTACCTCATCTACCGCATCATCGACTGGCCGGGCATCCACACCGCGCTTGTCACCTGCTACGTCGTTGCCCTCGGCACGACCGCCGAGACGGTCCACAAGCTGGTACTGCGCATCACCGGCTGCCTGATCGGCGCGGCGATGGGCTTCGCCGCGATCCTCTTCGTCATCCCGCATCTCGAGTCGGTCGGCGGCCTGATGGTCCTGGTCTTCTGCGGGGTCCTCGTCGCGGCGTGGGTGTCGGTCGGCAGCGAGAACATCTCCTATGCCGGCGTCCAGGTCGGGCTCGCCTTCCTGCTCACGATCCTCAACGGCTTCGCACCCAGCCTGAGCATGGATTCCGGCCGGGACCGGGTGATCGGCATCCTGCTCGGGAATGTCGTCGTGTACCTCTTCTTCACCGGCATCTGGCCGAAATCGGCGGCCGCGGCGGTGCGCGAGCGGCTCGATCGCGCCATGTCGGCGCTCGCTCGGCTCGCTGCATTACCGCCGGCCGAGCGCATCGCCGCGGCCGCCGAGGCGGAACGCGTCGAGACCGAGGCCGCGGCGGCGCGCGACCAGATCGAGCTCCTGCCCTTCGAGCCCGCCGACCAGCGGCCGAGCGACGCCGACATCGCCAGTCTCCGGGCGCTGGCAGACGAGGCCCGGGCGCTGGTCCCGATCCTCATGTTCTCCGACGAAACCTCCGTCGAGACCCCCGAGCGGCTAGCGCGCGTCGCCGCCCGCGTCGGCACTACCGCCCCGGGGGCGGCCGCAGGGGATCGCGGCGACCCACCACCGGCGCACGCCACGGGGGATGATGTCCTCCGTCGCGTCGCCCGGATCGAGCGCCTTTCGGCAGGAGTGACGACATGATGCGGACCCCTCGCCGAGCCTGCGATCGACTCCGGCGCGCGGTGCTTGTCGCCGTCGCTTCGGCGGCCCTCGGCGCCTGCGCCTTCAATGCCCTCGACAATGCCCCGGCCGATCCCTCGCTGCCGTGGACACCGGGCGACCACACGGGCTCGATCGCACCCGCCGGCTACGCCGTCCCCGCGGATGCGGCGGTCTCCGCCCTCCAGCCGACGGCGGGAATCTCCCGCGACAGGACCTACGGCCTCGCCGAACTCATCGACCTGGCGCAGATGCACAACCCGACGACCCGGATCGCCTGGCAGGCGGCGCGGCAGGCGGCGCTCGCCGCCGGCATGGTCGAGGCGACCTACCTGCCGATCATCACCGCCAACGTCATCGGGGGCGCCCAGGAGGTGACGACGCCGCTACCGGTGCCGATCGACGGCAAGGACGACTTCACCACCAGGGTCGAGGGCGTCTCGCCGCAGATCGCGCTGCAGTGGCTGGTCTTCGACTTCGGCGAGCGGCGTGCCCTCCACGCGGCGGCGAAGCACAATTCCAGCGCGTCGAACATCCTCTTCAACGGCGTCCACCAGCAGGTGATCTACGAGGTCGCCACCACCTACCATCTCTACAATGCGGCGCGCACGCGGGTCGGCATCGCACGGCAGAACCTCGCCAACAGCCGGGAGATCGAGGCGGCAGCCGTGGCGCGGGACCGGGAGGGGATCGGCACCACGGTCGAGGTCGCCCAGGCCCGCCAGGCGGTCGCGCAGGCCAATTTCGGCCTCGTCAATGCCGAGGGCGAGGAAGGAACCGCCTATCAGGCGCTGCTGGCGGCGGTCGGCATCTCGCCGGTCACGAAGGTGAAGGTCGCCGCGCCGCCCGAGCGCCCGCTGCCCCCTGTCGTCGACACCGTCACGGACAGCATCGTGCGCGCCGCCCTGGCGCGGCGGCCGGACGTGCTGGCGAGCTACTCGGCGATGCAGGCAACCGACTCCGGTATCGATGCGGCCAAGGCGGCCTTCCTGCCCAAGGTCTACCTCGCCGCGGTCGCGGCCGGCGGCTCCTCGAACCTCAGCGCCGGCGGACTGCCGACCATCGGCCAGTCAGCCTCGACCAGCGGCGTGATGATGGGAATGTCGGTGCCGATCTTCACCGGCGGGCTGCGCGTGGCCCAGCTCCGCAACGCCGAGTCCGTCGCCGCGGCGAGCCGGGAGACTTTCGAGAAGACGAAGGACGATGCGGCGCGCGAGATCGTGGTGAGCGCCGAGACGCTGCGTTCGGCGCTTGCCTCCTACCAGGCGGCCACGGCGCTGGTGTCGGCGGCCAGGGTGACCTACGATGCAGCGTCCGCGTCCTATCGCGCCGGTGTCGGCAACGTCACCGAGGCGACGGCGGCGGACAGCGGCCTGCTCGTCGCCCGGCAGGCGCAGGCCGATGCCCATGCCGCGGCGCTGGTCGCCGCCGCCAACCTCGCTTTCATGCTCGGCGACATGACGTCGGGCAGCGTCGCCACCGGGCTGCTGCGGCGATGACGTCTCCGAGACGGGTTGTTGATCGGACGGGAGCCCGCCGTAGTCTTATCGTCGCCCATGAGCCGGGGGGATCGGGGCGTTTCCGGACGGCAGCGCATCGGAAAACGTGTCGAGCGGAAGAGGGAGAACCTGAATCGTGACGTCGAACTCAAGCGGAAACGACCTTCGCAGCGAGGTCCTGGACGACATCTACTCGTCCTCCGACCTGTCGCTTGTCCTGCCGCGCTATACGTTTCCCCCCACCGAGCATGATCCTCAGCATGCCTTCGCCGCCGTCCGCGACGAGCTGATGCTCGACGGCAATGCGCGGCAGAACCTCGCGACCTTCTGCCAGACCTGGGTCGACGACGAAATCGACAAGCTGATGGCGCTGTCGATCGACAAGAACATGATCGACAAGGACGAGTATCCGCAGACCGCCGAGATCGAGGAACGCTGCGTCCACATGCTGGCGAGCCTGTGGAACTCGCCCGACCCCCGCACGACGCTCGGCTGCTCGACCGTGGGCTCGTCGGAAGCCGCGATGCTCGGCGGGCTCGCCCTGAAGTGGCGGTGGCGGAAGCAGCGGCTCGCCGCCGGCAAGCCGGCCGACCGGCCGAACATGATCTCCGGCCCCGTGCAGGTCTGCTGGCACAAGTTCGCGCGCTACTTCGACGTGGAACTCCGCGAGATCCCGCTCGAGGGCGATCGACTGATCATGAACGCCGAGGAAGTGCTGAAGCGCGTCGACGAGAACACGATCGGCGTCGTGCCGACGCTGGGCGTCACCTTCACCTGCCAGTACGAGCCGGTGAAGGCGGTCAGCGATGCGCTCGACCAGTTGGAGAAGGAGACAGGGCTCGACATCCCGATCCACGTCGATGGCGCCAGCGGCGGCTTTCTCGCCCCGTTCTGCGCCCCCGACCTTGAATGGGACTTCCGCCTGCCGCGGGTGAAGTCGATCAACACCTCGGGGCACAAGTTCGGCCTGGCGCCGCTCGGCGTGGGCTGGGTGATCTGGCGCGAGGCGGCCGACCTGCCCGAGGAGCTGATCTTCAACGTCAACTACCTCGGCGGCAACATGCCGACGCTGGCGCTCAACTTCTCCCGGCCCG
>JAEZEN010000316.1 GCA_023433185.1 Pseudomonadota bacterium
AGGACGAAGTCGGTCATGGCGGGCAGCGTCCGATGGAATGGCGGCGAGCTTCGGCGCCCCGGCAGGCTCCGTCAAGCCGGCGATTCCGGCCGCGCCACGGTACGGTCGGTGCGGCAATCGACTCTGGCGCGCGGAGTCGCGCCGATGTAGGACTCGGCGCAAATCAAGACCCGCCAGTCGCGCCGCTCGGACTGCCGCTTGGCATTCGGGCGGGTGCACGGAGAAACCACCGAGGGGGCCTCATGGGCCAGACAGGGACTGCCGGCCCGGCCGGCGAACGCGTTGCCGTGATCGGCCTCGGCTCGATGGGGTCGGGTATGGCGCTGTCGCTGCTCCGCGCCGGCTTCGCGGTCACCGGCTTCGACGTCAACCCGGCGGCGGTCGCGCGCTTCGTCGAGGCCGGCGGCGCAGGTGCCGGCACTCCGGCCGCTGCGGCCGAGGGCGCCACGGTCGTCGTCTCAGTCGTCCTCAATGCCGCCCAGACCGAGGCGGTGCTGTTCGGCGAGGATGGCTGCGCGGCGGCGATGGCCCCCGGCTCGGTGTTCGTCTCATCCGCGACCATGGCGCCCTCGGCGGCCCGCGACCTTGCGGCGCGGCTGGAGCCGCGGGGCGTCCACTATCTCGATGCGCCGATCAGCGGCGGGGCGCAGCGCGCCGCGGACGGTGCGCTCACCGTGCTCGTCTCGGGCAGTCCGGTGGCGCAGGCGGCGGCCGAGAAGGCGCTCGCGGCGCTGGCGGCGAAGGTCTTCCGCCTCGGCGATGCGGTCGGCACGGCGGCGGGGCTCAAGATCGTCAACCAGCTCCTGGCAGGCGTGCACATCGCCGCCGCCGCCGAGGCCATGGCGTTCGCCGAAGCCCACGACCTCGACCTCGCGACGGTCTACGAGGTGATCACGGCGTCGGCCGGCAATTCCTGGATGTTCGAGAACCGGGTGCCGCACATCCTTGCGGCGGACTACACGCCGCGGAGCGCCACCGACATCTTCGTCAAGGACCTCGGCATCGTGCTCGACATCGCCCGAGCCGACCGCATCCCGGTGCCGCTCGCCTCGACGGCACTGCAATCGTTCCTGATGACGTCGGCCGCCGGCATGGGCCGCGACGACGACGCCTCGGTCTATCGCCTCTACCGGAGCATCATGGATGCGGCCGGCTCCAAGCAAGCCAAGACGGAAGGACGTGACTGATGAACGACTTCGCCACCTATCCGAGCCTCAAGGGCAAGGTCGCGCTGGTCACCGGCGGCGGCTCGGGCATCGGCGCCGCGCATGTGAAGGAACTGACGGGGCAGGGCGTAACGGTCGGCTTCATCGACAACAACGTCGAAGTCTCGAAGGCGCTCTGCGAGGAGATCGCCGCCACCGGCCAGCCGCGCCCGACCTTCATCGAGGTCGACCTTCGCGATACCCCGGCCCTCAAGGCGGCAATCGAGCGCTTCATCGCGGATGCGGGCAGCGTCGACATCCTCTTCAACAACGCGGCCCATGACCAGCGCCACGCCTTCGAGGACGTGACGCCGGAATATTTCGACGAGCGCATCGCGGTGAACCTCAAGCACCAGTTCTTCGCCGCCCAGGCGGTCGCGCCGGGCATGAAGGCGAAGGGCGCCGGCGCCATCGTCAATTTCGGCTCGTTCTCGTGGCACATCGGCTTCGGCGGCATGCCAGTCTACACCACCGCCAAGGCCGCCGTCGAAGGCCTCACCCGTTCGCTCGCCCGCGACCTCGGGCCGTCCGGCATCCGGGTCAACTGCGTGATCCCTGGCTGGATCATGACCGAGCGGCAGCTGACGCTCTGGGTCGACAACAAGACCAAGGAGCACATCAAGGCGCAGCAGTGCCTCAAGTCGCTGATCGAGCCGAGCGACGTCACGCGGATGGCCCTGTGGCTGTCGGCTGTCGACAGCCGCATGGTGACGAGCCAGACCTTCGTCGTCGACGGCGGCTGGAGCTGAGCTCCCGCCCGCCGCCGGCGTGACCGTCAGCCGCTGGAGCCTTTCCCGGCGGCGGGCAGGTCGGAGGGGTCGAAGTACTCGGGAAAGCGCTCCTGGACGACGTGGACCACGGAGAAGACGCGCCGGAGGTGGGAGCGCATCGCCGCCTCGGCCGCCTCCTTGTCGGCGGCTTCGATGGCATCGACGATGGCCCGGTGCTGGGCGAGCACGATCGACATGTTGTCGATGCGCGGGAACGTCAGGTAACGGAAGCGGTCCATGTGGAGCTTCGCGTTCATGATGTCGGTCCAGATGCCGGGGAAGCCGGCATGGCTGGCGATGTGCTGGTGGAGTGCCTCGTCGGACTTGTAGAAGCGGCGGTCGTCCGAGATCGCGGCGAAGGTCTCCTGCACGGCGATCTCGTTCCTGAGACGCTGGACCAGCGCCAAGCGGTCGGCGCTCTCGAGTGCCCTGAGCATGAGCCCGACCTCGAGCGCCTCGCGCAGGAATTGCGACTTGTCGAGGTCGGCGAGGCGGAGCGGGGCGACGACGCTGCCGCGCTGGGGGTAGATGTCGATGAGGCCGACTCGGGCGAGGCGGGCAAGCGCCTCGCGGACCGGTGTCCGGCTGACCCCGAGCGCCTCCGCCATCGCCTTCTCCGAGACCAGTTCGTAGGGCTTGAGGCGGAACGTGAGAATCTGGTCGAGGAGCACATCGAAGGTGCGGGTCGCCACCGAGTTGCCGGCCCGCTCCTCGGGCGAGCGAAGGTCGGAACGCGTCCGCCAGGCGATGCCGGGATCCGCCATCGCCGTCACAGCCCCTGGAGCCGCAGGCCGTTCATGAAGTGCTTCCGGAGCACGAAGAACAGCGCCACCGTCGGCAGGCTGGCGAGCAGGGTGGCCGTCATCACGACGTTCGGCGTCGAAGCCGCATAGCTCCCCTGGAGCACCATCAGTCCATTCATCAGCGATCGCACGTCCTCGCGGCTGGTGAGCACCATCGAGAAGAGAAGGTCGTTCCACACCCAGGTGAACTGGATGAGGAACAGCGCCGTCATCGGCCCCCAGCAGTTGGGTAGCACGATCGAGCGGAAGATGCGGAACTCCGATGAGCCGTCGATGCGCGCCGCCTCGTCCATCTCGCGCGGCAGGCCGGCCATGTAGTTGCGGAGCACCAGCACCGGGAACGGGATGCAGATGGCGATGTAGAACAGGATCATGCCCAGCCGCGTGTTGATCAGCCCAAGCCGGGTATAGCCGAGGAACAGCGGGATCAGGTACATCTGGAGCGGAAAGATGGTGCCCGCGAAGATCAGCATGAACCAGAAGGTCTTGCCGCGGAAATCGATGCGGGTGAGCCCGTAGGCGGCGAGGGCGGCGATGAACATCGCGGCCCCGGCCCCGAGCAGGCCGTAGAGGGCCGAGTTGAACATGCCGTCCGCCATCCGCGTCTTGGTCCATGCCTCGGTGACGTTGAGGAGGACGGCTTCCCACGACTGCGGCAGGGCGAGGGGATTGCCGGTGCCGTACTCGGTGTTCGATTTGAACACCGAGACCAGGAGGTAATAGAACGGCGTCAGCCAGGCGATCGCCAGCACGATGGCGACGGTCAGCGTCATGACCTTCGGCCGTGCGGCCTTCTGCTCCTTCCGGGCGATGGCGTCGAAGTCGAGGGTCGGGGCGTCGGTGACGGCCATGCCTTCAAGTCCTACCGGCGGTCGAGGCGTTGCTGGAGCCAGCCCAGCACCCAGGAGATGCTGAGGGCGATGATGCCGAGGATCACGGCGATCGCCGCGCCATAGGCCCAGTAGCCGGCGCGGAAGGACTCCCAGTACTGGTTGACGGCGAGCGTCAGGGTCGAGCGGTTGGGGAAGTCGCGGCCCATGCCCCAGACGAGGTCGAAGGAGGTGAAGCCGGCCAGCACCGAGACGGTGACGACGACCATGATGGTGGGCGCCAGCAGCGGCAGGACGATGTGGCGGAAGATCTGCCAGCGCGAGGCGCCATCGACCTTCGCCGCTTCGATCGGGTCGGTCG
>JAEZEN010000346.1 GCA_023433185.1 Pseudomonadota bacterium
GCCGAGCACCGGCATCCGCGTCCGCTGGCGCCGGGCCATCGTGCTGGGCGGCGCGGCGCTGCTCGGCGGCGCCGCCATCTACCAGATGTACCGCGTGCTCGAGGTCGGCGGCCTGACGCCCGTCGAGGTGCTACTCCTCGTCCTGTTCAGCGTGAGCTTCACCTGGATCGGGCTGACACTCGTCACCGCCGTCGCCGGGCTCTGCGTGCGCCTCGCCCGCCGGACCGCGACCGACGCCGACGACGACGAACCCCCGGTGGAAGGGCGCACCGCAGTCGTCATGCCCGCCTACAACGAGGCGTCCGACCGGATCTTCGCCGCGGTCGAGGCCATGGCGATGGATGTGGCCCGCGATCGCTCCGGCGACCGCTTCGACTGGTTCATCCTCAGCGACACCACCGACCCGGAGATGGCGCTGAACGAAACCGCCGGCTTCCTCGAGCTGCGTCGCCGGCTCGCCGGAATCGCTTCGGTCTACTACCGTCGGCGCCGCAGGAACACGGCGCGGAAGCCGGGCAACATCGCCGACTTCTGCACCCGTTGGGGCGGCGCCTACGACTACATGCTGGTGCTCGACGCCGACAGCATCATGGCCGGGCCGACCATCGTCGAACTGGCCCGCCGCATGGACCGGACGCCGCGCGCCGGCATCATCCAGACGGTCCCGCGGCTCATCGCCGGAAGGACCCTGTTCGCCCGCCTCCTCCAGTTCGCCGGCCACGCCTACGGCGCGTCCCTCGCCGCCGGCCTCGCCTGGTGGTCCGGCACGGAAGGCAACTACTGGGGCCACAATGCCATCCTCAGGATGACGGCCTTCACCGAGGCGGCCGGCCTCCCCGCCCTCGCCGGGAAACCGCCCTTCGGCGGTCACATCCTCAGCCACGATTTCGTCGAAGCGGCGCTCATCCGGCGTGCCGGGTGGAAGGTCATCATCGCCGACGATCTCGGCGGCTCCTGGGAGGAAGGCCCGCCGACGATCGCCGATCTGGCGACGCGCGACCGCCGCTGGTGCCAGGGCAACCTGCAGCATGCCCGCCTCATCGCCACGCCCGGGCTGCACTGGGTGAGCCGCTTCCACCTCTTCACCGGCATCATGTCCTACCTCGCCTCGCCGCTGTGGCTCGCCCTGACGCTCACCGGCCTCGCGCTCGGCGCCCAGGCGCGCTTCACGCAACCCAACTACTTTCCCGACGACTTCCACCTGTTCCCGACCTGGCCGGTGATCGATTCGACCCAGGCCCTGTGGCTCTTCGCGATGACGATGAGCGTCGTCTTCGCCGTCAAGCTCGTCGGCTGGATCGATCTCGCCGTCCATGCCCGCCGGGCCGGGAACCGCGGTCATCTGGCCGCGAGCGTGGTGGTCGAGACGGTCATCTCGGCCCTGCTCGCGCCGGTGCTCATGGTGATCCAGACGGGCCTCGTCTTCTCGATCCTGTCCGGCCGCGACACCGGATGGAAGACGCAGCGACGCGACGCCGGCGGCGAGCGATGGGCGGCGCACTTCCGGAACCATCGCGCCCACATGGCGGCCGGCGTGGCGCTCGCGATCATCGCCTACGCCGTTGCGCCCTCGCTCCTCCTGTGGATCTCGCCGGCCATCTTCAGCCTGCTCTTCGCCGCTCCCGTCGCTGCGGCCTGCGCCTCGACGCGCCTCGGCACGTCGCTGAAGCGCCGCGGCCTCCTGCTGATTCCGGAGGAACTCCGGATTCCGAGGCCCGCGCGCCGGGCGGCGGTGCTGCGCCGCACCTACGCCGCGATCATCGCCTCGGCGCCCGACCTGCCGCGCCTGCTCTCGGATGCCGAACTCCGCACGACTCGCATCCGGCTTGTCGAGGGTTCGGGCGAAAGGCAGCGCGGCGAGGTCGAGCCGCTGGAGGCCATGGCCATCGCCAAGATCAGCGAAGCCCGCTCGATCCCCGAGGCGCTTTCCTGGCTCGGCCGCGAGGAGCGCGCCGCAGTGATCGGCGATCCGCAACTTCTGGAGCGTCTGGCACGGCTGCCGGCCGCCTGAGCACCGACGGAGTGCCCGCCAATGCCCCGCGTTGCGTTGCTGGACGGTCTCCGGGGCTACTTCCTGGTCTTCATGCTGGTCAGCCACCTGTTCGGCGGCCGGTATCCCCTCGTCAAGGTCAACCATGCCGAACTCGGCTTCGTCCAGGATGCCCAGGGATTCGTCTTCCTGTCAGGGCTCCTGGTCGGCGCGCTCTACGGCCGCCGAATGGACCGGCACGGCTTCGCCGGCCCCGCCCGCCAGATCTGGAAGCGCGCCTTCGAACTCTACCTCTGGACGCTCGGACTGATGGTTGCGATCCTCGTCCTCCGCGGCATCCTGCCCGATGCAGCATCGATCTGGGGCGAGTGGCTGGGGCTGTTGCCCACCCTGTCCGCACCGGTCGCGACCGCGGCGGTCACCCTTCTCTACCAGCCCACCTTCTTCGACATCCTGCCGCAGTACATCCTCTACATGGCCGCTGCGCCTTTCCTGCTGTGGCTCTGCGTCACCGGCCGGGCGACGCTCGTCCTCGCGGGATCGGCGATCCTGTGGCTCGCGATGCAGCTCGGCATGCATCTCGCCCTCGCCGAGGGCATCAACGCGCTGCTCGGCCGCTGGCATGAGGGGCTGACGCTGCGCGCCGCCTTCAACCCGTTCGCGTGGCAGATCCTGTTCTTCTCGGCGATGGCGGTCGGTGCGCTGTGGGCGCAGGGCAAGGTCGACGTCGGCCGCATCCTCGACCCGCGGCGGCCCGCGCCGGCGATCATCGCCGCAGCCGTGGTCGTCCTCTTCGCCCTGTGGCGCTTCGGCTTCACCTTCGAACTGCTGCCGCGGGTGATGATGCTGCGCTTCTGGATCTACGAGAACCGGCCCGAGTTCAGCCTGGTGTTCCTGGTGAACTTCGTCGCGCTCGGATACCTGATCGCCTGGCTGCTCATTGCCGGCGGCGAGGCCGCGTCGCAAACCGTGCGCCGGGCCTCGGCGCTCCTCAACGGCCTGTTCATGCTGCCGTTCCTGCGCCTTCTCGGCCGGCACTCGCTCCACGTCTATGCCTGGCACGTCCTGATCGTCTACGTGGCCCTGTGGTTCGACGGGCATTACGGCCCGTTCGGCGCGTTCGGCCGGACGGTGATCGGGCTCGCCTGCATCCCACTGCTTGCCGTGCCCGCCATATTCGTCGAATGGCGGAAGCAGCGTCGCGACCGCCTCGCCGCCGCGACCGCGGGGGGCCCCGACGCCTGAACCTATCCGGCGCCGCCGCAGCGCCGGCCGGCGACCCAGACGTCGCGGATGTTGGATCGCGAGGCGTTGAAGACGATCTTCTGGACGACGTCCTCCGCCGTATCGAGGTCGTCATAAACCTGCACGGTGCTCCCGGGGGCGGCAGGATCGACAAGCATGGCATCGAAGTGGCAACCCGCGGCGAACCGCCCGGCCGGCACGTCGAGCACGGCGGCGCCGCCGGCGGTGGCGAGGTGAAGCGCCGTGCGGAAGTCGATGCGGGTTCCGGGACGCCGCCGTTCCTCCGGACCTTCCGCCGCGTCGACGCCCTCCTCCAGCATCCGCGACGATGCCACCGCCATGCGGCACGCGTCGAACAGCGAGGCGCTCGGGCCGCCGGCGATGTCGGTGCCGAGGCCCACCCGAACGCCCTTCCCGAGCGCCGAACGGAGCGGGAAGACCGCATTCGAGAAGTAGACGTTGGACAATGGGCAATGCGCGACGCCCGAGCCGCGTACGCGGATCCGCTCCATGTCGCCCGCGTCGAGGAAGGTGCCGTGGGCGAGAACGGTGCGTCGGGTGAGAAGTCCGAAGCCGTCGAGCACCTCGGCATCCCGCCGGCCGAAGCGGGCAAGCGCGTAGCTGTGCTGCCAGTCGCTCTCCGAGCAGTGGGTCTGCACCGCGCAGCCGCATTCCCGGGCCAGCGCCCCGAGGCCCTCCAGCATCGGGTCGGTGCAGGAGGGGACGAAGCGCGGCGTCACCATAGGCTCGACCAGGCCGGCGCGATTGCCGGGATGGGCGCGGACATAGTCGATCACGCCCCGGGTGCCGGCGAGCCCCGCCTCGACCGAGGCATCGCGATAGAACGCCGGGCATTCCTCCGGGTTGTCCATCGCGACCTTGCCGACGAAGGCGCGCTGGCCGCGATCGAGGCACGCATCGACCAGAAGCTTGGTCGCGGCCTCGTGGATGGTCGCGAAATAGACCGCCGTGGTGGTGCCGTGGTCGAGGAGGTCGCCGACCAGCTTCGGATACACGCGGCGGGCGAAATCGATGTCGCCATAGCGCGCTTCGAGGGGAAAGGTATGGCGCTGCAGCCAGACCTCGAGCGGCACGTCGAGCGCCTTGCCGAGCTGCGGATATTGCGGCGCGTGGATGTGGAGGTCGACGAAGCCGGGCAGGACCATGCTGCCAGCCGGCATCGTCATCAGCCGCCCGGCCGACGCCGCCTCGGAGCGCGTCCGTTCAAGAGCCGCCGAATCCGCGGGGATGACGCCCGCGATGACGCCCTGGTCGTCGACCGCGACCAGGGCATCGGGGAGGATCTCGACCGCATCCGGCGACGGGGCGTGGACGAAGGTCCCCGAGACGGTCTTTCCCCTGACGTCGCTCAACATTGCCGGTGGCTCAACTGCTTCGCTCGACGGTGCCGTAGGTGACGCCCTTCTCCTTCAGCCAGCGGCGATAGGCAACCGAGGAGGCATCGGCGCGCGTCGGAATCTCGGATCGCGGCTCGAGCGGCAGCAGCCGCGGGCGCTGGTTCTCGAGGATGATGCGGTCCTGGAGGAAGATGAGCTGCTGGAAGGCGATGAGACTGGCCGTGCTCGCCGTTTCGTCGAGGACCAGGAGAAGCGGGTGCGCCCGGCAGCGGTCGGGCGCGAGCGGCTGGACGAAGAGACAGATCACGTCCCACCGGCCGGGGGCGTTGGGCGATGTCTTGTAGAGCACCACCGAGAAGGGCGCCGCCACCCGGTACATGTATTCGGCCATGATGCCCCCCGACGCCGACATCGCCGCCTTCGGCTGGAAGAAGGCGCAGTTCGTCGCCCAGACCTCGTCGACGTCCCTCCGGATCTCCGTGGTGTAGTGGCGGACCTCGGTATGCGGCTCTGCGCCGAGGATGTCGCGATGCACGTAAGGGAAATGCGCCATGTCGAGGAAGTTCTCGACGATCCTGAGCCCGGAGGCGTTGACGATGACGCCGCCGCACGGAACGGTCCGGCGGTCCGCCTCCGCGGCTTCCGGGAGGTCGATGATGTCCCGGTCGGGCGCCCCGAGGGTGGCCCATATCATGCCGTGGCGAAGCCTGACGGGGAGTGCCGCACCGTCGGAGTGGACCGAGACGGCCCCGGCCGTGCGGCTCACCACCAAGGGGCGGCCGAGCAGCCGGTCGGCGGCCGGCTTCGCCGGCATGTGGGCCGCGCTGCCGATGCAGTACCACGCGTCGAGCACCGCCCTGTCCACCGTCCGCGCCATCGGCGCGCGTCCTCCCTGCTGCCGGCCCCGGACGCCATGGTGCCGCCGGATCGCGGCGGCGCCAACGACAATCGTGACGCAGGACTGCACGATCTTCGGGCAGCCCTGGCCATGCCCGCCTGCGCACCGCCCGGCCGCGACGGCGTGCCGCTTGCATCGCCGCTGCCGAACCCCGACCATGCCCCCAAAGGAGCCGAGCCGATCTTCCACATGCCCGAATTCGTGACCCTCGTCTTCACCGGCCGCCTCGTCCCGCCGAGCTTCGCCGAATTCGTCCGCCACCGCGCCGGACGCCTCGCCCTCGAGCATGGCCTGGGAGCCGTGGAAGCGGACTCCGCGGAGGTGATGGTCCGCGGCCATCCCGACCTGATCGACGCCTTCGAGATGGCCTGCAGCCTCGGCCCGCTCGACTGCATGATTCTCGCCTGCCACCGGGCCGTGCCCGGGGACGGCGCAGCACGATGAGCCTCGGCGGAGACGGCTGGCACCCGGTGGCGATCACTTCCGGGCTCGCCCCGGGAACCTCCAACGGGACCCGCCTCCTCGGCCGCGAGATCGTCGTGTGGCGCGACATGGCGGGGATGGCGCACGCCTGGGACGACCGCTGCCCGCACCGCGGCATGCGCCTCTCCCTCGGCTTCGTTCGCGACGACGGCATCGCCTGCCTCTATCACGGGTGGCGCTACGACACCGCGGGTCGCTGCCGGCACATCCCCGCCCACCCCCAGCTCGTCCCGCCGGAGACGATCCAGGTGCCGGTCCACGAGACCACGGAACGGCTCGGCATGACC
>JAEZEN010000505.1 GCA_023433185.1 Pseudomonadota bacterium
CGCCGCGGTGCCGCCTCAGGCAGCACCCATCCGCCGCGGCGGCGGGTCGAGGAACTCGCGCGGCACGATCTCCTTGCCGATCGGCCACAGCGCGATTCCGGCGAGCTTGAGGTGGGCCCAGGCGAAGGGCAGGCCGATGATGGTGATGGCGAGGCCGGCGGCCGTGATCAGGTGGCCGAGCGCCAGCCACCAGCCGGCGAGCACCAGCCAGACGATGTTGCCGAGCGTGCCGAGCGACCCGGTGCCGATGTCGTGCTCGCCACGGAACTCGGCGCGGTCGACCGCGGTGAAGCCGAACGGCAGGAAGGCGTAGCGCGCCATGGTGAAGGCGGCCCGTGCCCACGGGATGCCGATGATGGTGACCACCATGATCAGCGCGGCGAGCAGCCAGCCGACGGCCATCCACAGGCCGCCGAACACGATCCAGAGCACGTTGAGAAGGAGGTTCATCGCCGGTCAGCCTCGCGTTGGCCTGCGGCACATGCCGCCGGGGCTGATATGGATATGGCCGCGGGCGCGCGCCAGACGCGCGTGGGTTCCTACCCCGATGCCAGCGCCTCGAGGATCCTGCGGAGCTGCGGAAAGAGGCGATCCATCTCCGCCTCCGGCACGCCGGCATAGCCCATCATCAGGCCCGCCTGGCGCGGCTGGTGGTGGTAGTAGAGCGACAGCGGCGCGAGATTGATGCCCGCCGCCGCCGCGGCGGCGACGACGGCGGTGTCGTCCGTCGGCGTCCGGAACGGCGACGCGATCTGGATGCCGGTCCGCCCGTCGATCGGCGCGAGCCAGGCGCCCAGCATCGAGCCCATCAGGCGGAGGAAATGGTCGCGGCGCCGGCCATAGAGGCGGCGCATGCGGTTGAGATGGAGGAAGAACGAGCCTTCCTCGATGAAGTCGGCAAGCGTCGCCTGCAGCACCATCGGAGCGAACTGGCCGGTGACGCTGATCGCTGGCTTGATGCGGTCGGCGAGGTCGCCCGGCAGCACGATGAAGCCGAGCCGCATGGCCGGGAAGAGGGTCTTCGAGAAGGTGCCGACGTAGATCACCCGAGCCTCGTCGTCGAGGCCCTGCATGGCCGGGAGCGGCGTGCCGCGGAACGTATACTCCCCGTCGAAATCGTCCTCGATCACCCAGGCGTTCGCCTCGCGCGCCGTGGCGAGGACGGAGAGCCGCTGCTCGAGGGGCATGGTGACGCCGAGCGGATGCTGGCAGGACGGCGTGAGGTAGATGAGGCGCGGCGGCGGATCGCCGAGCGGCGGCACGTGCCAGCCGGCTCGTCCGACCGGCAGCGGCGCGAGCCGTGCGCCTGCGGCGAGGAAGGCGCCGCGCGCTCCCGGGTAGCCGGGCTCCTCCATCCATACCGTCTCGCCCTCCGACAGGAGCAGGCGGGCGAGGAGATCGAGCGCCGCCTGGCCGCCGGTGGTGACGACGATCTGCTCCGGCGTGCAGCGTACGCGGCGCATCGTCGTGAGGAAGCTCGCGATGACCCGGCGGAGGCCCGGATAGCCGGACATGTAGTGGTAGCCGAAGAGGTCCTCGGCGCCGTACCGCGCATGACGGGCGAGCAGGCGGCTCCAGGTCTTGAAGGGAAACTCGGCGAGGTCCGGCGTGCCGGGATGAAACGCCGTCCGCCGCGGCATGGTGCGCACCCGCGGCTGCGACGCCATCAGCGCACCGCGCGGCGAGAGCGACGGCGTCGCACATGCGGCAGGCCTGCCGACCCGCCGGGGCCGTGCGACACCGCCGACGCGCGCCACCTGGATGCCCGAGCCGCGGCGGCTCTCGAGGAGGCCCTCGGCGGCGAGCTGGTCGAGTGCGGTGATCACGGTGTTGCGCGAGATCGCGAGCTCCGCGGCAAAGGTGCGGATCGAGGGCAGCCGGCTTTCCGCCGCGATCGATCCGGCGAGGATCAGGTCGCGCAGCTGGTCGCAGAGCTGGCGGTGGAGCGGCGCCGGGTCGTCCTGGCGCAGCGCCACGAGATCGAGGGGATAGCTCAGGTGGCGATTCAAACTGTACCCAACTGAATCTGGTGGAATGGCCCTGTCGGTGGGGACAAGGTTAGCCGTAGCCTCCCCGGAGTCAAAGCGTGGGCGGGGAGATTTCGCGGTGGCAGGGGAGGCGGTGCGTTTCGCTCTGGTCGGTGCCGGCTTCATCGGCCGCATCCACGGCCTCGCCATCCAGGCGGTGAACCGCGTCTTCGGGGATGCGCCGCTCCGGGCCGAGGCGACCATCCTCATCGACCGCGACGCAGCGCTCGCCGAGCGGCAGGCCGCCCGGCTCGGCTTCGCCCACTGGACCACCGACTGGGAGACCGGCCTCGACCGGGCCGACGCGGTGGTCATCGCCGCGCCGAGTTTCATGCATCGCGAGATCGCCCTTGCCGCGGCGGCGCGCGGCAAGCACATCCTCTGCGAGAAGCCGGTCGGCCGCTCGGCGTGGGAAGCCGACGAGATCGCCGCCGCGGCGGCGAAGGCCGGCGTCACGGGCGGCGTCGGCTTCACCTACATGCGGGCGCCGCTCGTCCGCCATGCCATCGATCTCGTCCGCTCCGGAGCGCTCGGCAAGCCCGTCACCTTCCGGGGGCGGCACGCGGAGGACTACCTCGCCGATCCAGCGGCACCCTTCTCCTGGCGTCTTGACGCGCGCCTTGCCGGCCGTTCCGGCTCGCTCGGCGACCTCGGCTGGCACATCATCGCCATCGCCCGGGCGCTCTGCGGACCGGTCGTCGCCGTGAACGGTCTCGCCCATACCGCCCACGGCGAGCGCCGCGCCGGTGACGGCCCGCTCCGCCGCGTCGAGAACGAGGACTGGGCCGGCCTCCTGCTCCGCTTCGCGGACGGCGCGGTGGGCACGATCGAATCGAGCCGCATCGCCCATGGCCGCAGGATGGACTTCGGCTTCGAGCTGACCTGCGAGCATGGGACCATCGCCTTCGACGGCGAGCGCGCCAACGAGCTGGCGGTCTACCGGGCGGGCGAGGCGGAGGCCGGACAGGGCTTTCGGACGCTGCGCATCAGCGGGGCCCATCCCGATTACGCCGCGTTCATTCCGGCGCCGGCCCACGGGCTCGGCTTCAACGACCTCAAGACGATCGAGATTCACGCCTTCCTCCGCGCCATTGCGGAGCGGCGCAACCTCGGACCGGACCTCGACGACGCCTGCCGCATCGCCCGGATCTGCGAAGCGGCGCTGGCCTCCTCCGCCAACGGTGCGCGGATCGACCTGCCGGAAATGCGGCCTGCGGACCCTCTGGTGGCAGCATGAGCGTGCGTCTCGGCATCAATCCCATCACCTGGACCAACGATGACGTGCCGGAGCTCGGCGGCGACACGCCGCTCGAGACCTGCCTCGCCGAGACGCGCGAAGCCGGCTATCTCGGCACCGAACTCGGCGGCAAGTTTCCGCGCGACGCGGCGGTCCTCGGTCCGATCCTCTCCGCCCACGACCTCCGGCTCGTCGGCGGGTGGTGGGACGGGCGCATCCTCGAGCGTGAGGTCGCGGAGGAATTCGACGCGCTGCTGCCGCATCTCACCCTTCATCGCGACCTCGGCGCGGAGCGCGTCGTCTATGCCGACACCTCGCGGGGGCGCCATGGCGGCATCTGGGAACCGATCTCGAAGCGTCCGGCGCTCGCCGATGGCGAGTGGTCCGCCTATGGGCGCAAGGTGACGGCGCTGGCCGAGCGGATGGCCGAGTTCGGGGTGCCGATGGCGTTCCATCATCACATGGGGACGGTCGTCGAGAGCGACGCCGAGGTCGACCGGCTGATGGCGGTCACGGGGCCGGCCGTCGGGCTTCTCTACGACACCGGCCACTCGGCCTTCGCCGGCGGCGATCCGGTGGCGCTCGCGGCGCGCCACGCCGCGCGCATCGTCCATGTCCACTGCAAGGACACGCGGCCCGATATCCTCGCCCGCGCCCGGCGGGACGACATGAGCTTCATGCAGGCGGTGATGGACGGCATCTTCACGGTGCCCGGCGACGGCGGCATCGACTATCCCGCGATCCTCCGGGTTCTCCACGACGGCGGCTACGACGGCTGGCTCGTGGTCGAGGCCGAGCAGGACCCGCGGAAGGCTCACCCCCTCACCTATGCGACGCTGGGCCATCGCAACCTCGTCGCCCTCGCTGAAGCCGCCGGCTTCAGCGTCGAGAAGCGCAGTGGGACCCCGCCATGACGGCCCCGCGCGAGCATCCCCGGCGGGGCCGGGGCCATCGTTTCACACCCAGAGGAGACAGGCCATGACAGTGCGCGTTACTGGTGCCCGTTGGATGAAGTTCCTCTCCGTTGCCGGCGTTGCGGCTGGCCTCATGGCGGCGAGCGGCGCCGCGCAGGCTCAGGATGACGCCGTCAACATCTACTTCGTCGGCTGCGCGGCGCCCACCGGCTTCCACGGCTATCTCGCCCGCGGTGCGGCCGAGGCCGGCGCCAATCTCGGCGTCAGCGTAACCTATATCTATCCGGACCAGCTCACCATTCCCAACCAGGTCCAGAAGATCGAGGAGGCGATCGCCGCCCAGGCCGACGGCATCGCCATCTGCGTGTTCACGGAGGACGCGGCCTATACCGACGTCGTCGCGCGGGCAACCGAAGCGGGCATCGCGATCGGCAGCGCCGCGGCGCCGCCGGCGGGCAAGCAGGTTCGCGATCCGGACGACATGTTCCTCTTCCGCACCGGTTCCGACGAGCGGGCCGCCGGACGGCTCACCGCGCAGCGGTTGATCGCCATGGGCGTCACCGGACGGGTGGTGGTCGCCAATCAGCAGCCCGGCGACGCCACCTGCATGGACCGTGCGAACGCGCAGATCGACGAGCTGAAGGCCAACGGCATCGAGGCCGAGTTCCTGGAACTCACCATGGATCCGGGCCAGCAGGCGGAATCGCTCTTCAACTATCTGCGGCGCAACCCGGACACCGTGGCGGCGACCAGCACCTGCGACGTGATCGATGGCTTCCTCGCCGCCAAGGAACAGTCCGGCCGCGACGACCTCATCCTCACCGGCTACGACATCGTCGCCCAGAGCCTGGCCGCGATCCGCGATGGCCGCCAGGCCTTCACCATCGACCAGCAGCAGTTCTGGCGCGGCTACATGCCGGTGGTGCTGCTCACCCACAACATCAAGTACGGCCTCCAGCAGGCCAACTATTTCCTGACCGGCCCGACGATTGTCGACAAGGACAGCGTCGAGAAGGTCGCCGCCATGGTGGAGCAGGGCTACCGCTAGGCCGTTCCCAAGCGTTCTCCCGAAGGGGCGCAGGGCGCGTTCCTTCGGGCCTTCCTCAGCGCAACCAGGCCAGAGGACGATGGCTCAGGAAATCGACCATGCGCCCGCCGGAGCGGGACCGGGCCGCGGCGCCGTCTGGGGCGAAGCGTTCCGCCGCTTCATGCTCCGACCGGAATCGACCGCGCTTGCGGCGGTCGTCATCCTTTTCATCATCTTCACGATCCTTTCCCCCCAGCTC
>JAEZEN010000359.1 GCA_023433185.1 Pseudomonadota bacterium
GTGTCCCTCGATCAGCGCCCGTGTCGCGCCGAGCCCGCGCTTGATGCTCGCCGCGGTCTTCTCGGGCGCGTAGGCGGCGAGCGCGGCGTCGGAGGGGAGTTCGACGTTCATCGACAGCCGGTCGGCGTGCCGCCCGGCCTCGGCGAGCAGTTCCGGGCTCGCGCCCGGGATCGTCTTGAGGTGGATGTAGCCGCGGAAGCCGTGGTCGAGGCGGAGCGATTTCGCGACGCGGACGAGGTCGGCCATCGTGTCGTCCTCGCTCCGGGCGATCCCCGAGGACAGGAACAGCCCCTCGATGCAGTTGCGGCGATAGAGGTCGAGCGTCAGCCGGACCACTTCCTCCACCGAGAACCGGGCGCGGTCGACATTGCTTGATCGGCGGCTGACGCAGTAGGCGCAGTCGTAGCGACAGAAGTTCGTGAGAAGGATCTTGAGCAGCGATACGCAGCGGCCGTCCGGCGTGTAGGCGTGGCAGATGCCGGCGCCCGTGGTCGAGCCGATGCCGCCGCCTCGCGCGGTGCGTTTCTGGCCGCCGGAAGAGGCGCAGGAGGCGTCGTACTTCGCGGCATCGGCAAGGATTTCGAGCTTTTCGAGGAGGCTGCGGGGCATTTGGATCGCCGACAGATGTTCATGTTATGTTCCTTTATAGGGTGGCGTACAGGGTCGGGCAAGAAGGCGGAGTGCCCGATTCCGGCAACAGGTACGCGCCCCTCCGAGGGCTCAGCCTGCGGCCAGGAAGGCGTCGGCGAGAAGGCCCAGGAAGAGGATCAGGCCGAAGTCGCGGTTCGAGCGGAAGAGCCGGAGGCAGGTGTCGCCGTCGTCGGTGCGGAGCGCGCCGACCTGCCAGCCGAGCTGCGCTGCGCCGAGGCCGAGGCCGACGAAGGCGGCAATGCCGGCCCAGGCCGCGGCGAAGGCGCAGGCGAAGAGCGCGACGGCGAGCGCGTAAAGGCCGGCAAGCCACGGCCGGGTGTTGTCGCCGAAGAGCCGCGCCGTCGAGCCGATGCCCACGATGGCGTCGTCCTCCTTGTCCTGGTGGGCGTAGATCGTGTCGTAGCCCACGGTCCATGCGACGCCGCCGAGATAGAGGAGGATCGGCGCGACGTCGAGGCTGCCGAAGGCGGCGGCCCATCCCATCAGCGCGCCCCACGAGAAGGCGAGGCCGAGGCCGAGCTGGGGCCAGTCGGTGACGCGCTTGAGGAGGGGGTAGACGGCGACCGCCCCGAGCGAGGCGACGCCGACGAGAATGGCGAAGCCGTTGAACTGGATGAGGACGAGGAACCCGACCAGCGCCTGCGCCACGAGGAAGAGCTTCGCGTTCCGCACGCTGATCCGGCCGCTCGCCACCGGGCGGCTGCGGGTGCGGGCGACGCGGGCGTCGATGTCGCGGTCGAGGATGTCGTTGTAGGTGCAGCCGGCGCCGCGCATGACGACCGCGCCGACGAAGAAGAGGATCAGGTGCCAGGGATCCGGCCAGGGCGCGCCCTGCGCCACCGCGGCCAGCGCCGCCGACCACCAGCATGGCAGCAGCAGCAGCCACCAGCCGATGGGCCGGTCGAGCCGGGCAAGCCGCGCATAGGGCTTCCACGCCTCGGGGAGGAGGCGGTCGACCCAGTTCCGGCGTGGCGCGTCGGGGAGGGCGGTCGAGGGGTTGGGCGAGGACGGCATTTTGGGCGTAAGTAGCGCGGTGGGAGCCGCAATTGAAGGGGAGGGACGGGATGCCCGAGCGGGACGACGAACGGGAGAAGCGGCAGCCGGCTGAGGACACGCTGACCGACGACATGCGGGGCCTCGTCCGCGAGGAACTCGGCAATCTCGGCTTCGACGTGAGCAAGGGCCTGCCGTGGCCGGGGCACGCCGGCAACCGGCCCACCCTCGTCCTCTCGACCATGCAGAAGGTGTGGGCGATCGTCCTCGGCGTGGCGGCGCTGCTCGCCTTCCTCGCCACCTTCGCCCAGGGCTGGGCGGCGGCCTTCACCTGGATGTGCCAGGTCGGCTGGATCGCGACCTGGTGCGCGCCGCCGGGATAGAGCGGTTGGACAGGGACCGCCCGGATTGCTAACCGGGTCGCCTCGCAACGCCACGGAGCAGCCCCGCCGCCATGAACGTCCTTCTCATCGGTTCCGGCGGGCGCGAGCACGCGCTCGCCTGGAAGATCGCGCAATCGCCCGCACTGGCGAAACTCTATGCCGCGCCGGGCAATCCCGGCATCGCCGAATGTGCCGAACTTGTGCCGCTCGACCCCGCCGACCATCGTGCCGTCGCGGTCTTCTGCCGTGAGAAGGCCATCGACCTCGTCGTCGTCGGGCCGGAGGTGCCGCTGGTCGCCGGCATTGCCGACGACCTCCACGCCGCCGGGATCGCGGTGTTCGGCCCGTCGAAGGAGGCCGCGCGGCTCGAGGGCTCGAAGGGCTACACCAAGGCGCTCTGCGCCGAAGCCGGGATTCCTACCGCGGCCTGGCAGCGCTTCGAGGACGCTGCGGCGGCGCGGCGCCACGCCGAGGCCCGCGGCGCGCCGATGGTGGTCAAGGC
>JAEZEN010000367.1 GCA_023433185.1 Pseudomonadota bacterium
ATCTATGGCTGAGCCGGCGCGCGCCGCGCTTCCTCACCGGTTCACGCGGCCGACCCCCGTCACCTTCGTCGGCTACGTCGTCGGCATCGCGGTGGTGCTGTGGGCAGCCAACGGCGCCGAGTGGTCCTTCGGGGAACTGGCGACCGGCATCCCGGCGCTGGCCGATTTCCTGTCGCGTGCCTGGCCGCCGAGCCTCGACCGCTTCCCCTCGCTGTTCCGGGCGCTGGTCGAGACGTTCCAGATGGCGATCGTCGGCACGCTGGTCGGCGTGATCCTGTCGCTGCCGCTCGCCATACTCGCCGCCCGCGGCCTCACGGGGCTGCGCTTCCTCGAAGTGCCGGCGCGGGCCTTCGTGGCGCTGTTCCGCACGGTGCCCGACCTCGTCTGGGCGCTGATCTTCGTCATTGCCGTCGGTCTCGGGCCCTTTGCCGGGACGCTGGCGCTGGCGATCGACACGGCCGGCTTCTGCGGCCGGTTCTTCGCCGAGGCGATGGAGGACGTCGACAAGGGGCCGGCGGATTCGCTCCGCGCCCAGGGGGTGCGCCGCCTCGACACGATCTTCTGCGCAACCATTCCCGCCGCCCTGCCGGCCTTCGTCACCACGTCGCTCTTCGCCCTCGAGAAGGCGACCCGGTCGTCGGTGATCCTCGGGCTGGTCGGGGCGGGCGGCATCGGCCTCGAGCTCAAGGTCGCGATGGACCTCTTCGACTATCAGCGCGCCGCGACCATCATCCTGATGATCTTCGTCCTCGTGGTCGTCGTCGAGCAGGCGGGGGCATACGTGCGGGCCCGCATCATCAAGGATCGCTAGCAAAGGAGACTGCCGTGAAGACCGATACCGCCCATCGCGCCTGGGACGCAAAATGGAGCACCAGCGACGGCCGGGCCGACTGGCTCGCCGCCGAGCCCGACGTGGTCGACCTGGCGACCGAACTCTCGGGCCGGCTCGGACCGGTCCGGGCGCTCGATCTCGGCTGCGGCGTCGGCCGCCATGCGCTCCTCTTCGCCCGGCTCGGCTTCGAGACGAGCGCCGTCGACCTCGCCGAGGCCGGCATCGCCGAGGTGCGGAAGAGCGCCATGGACGAGGGGCTCGAGATCGATGCGCGCATCGCACCGATGACCGAACTGCCGTTTCCCGACCGGAGCCTCGACTACGTGCTGTCGTTCAATGTCCTCTACCACGGGGACCCCGAGGTCGTGCGGGCGGCGATCGGCGAGATCCGGCGTGTCCTCAAGCCCGGCGGCCTGTTCCAGGGGACGATGCTCTCCAAGCGGAACGCCGGCTTTGGGCTCGGTACCGAGGTGGCGCCCGACACGTTCGTCCGCGAGGCGGGCGAGGACATCGACGACAGCGACAAGGTGCATCCGCACTTCTATTGCGACGCCGCCGGCCTCGTCGGCCTCTATGCCGGGTTCGAACTGCTCAGCCTCCGCGACCAGGTGCACGCGAAGCCCGGCTCGTGGCACTGGCACATGGTGGCGGAGCGCACGTAGCGCCTACTCCGCCGCCGCGGCAGGACGGGCCGTCACCGGGAAGTCGAAATACGTGTCCGGGAACGGCTCGCTCCGCAGCGTGTAGTGCCACCATTCCTCCGCGTATGGCGCGAAGCCGTGGCGGTCCATGATGTCCTTGAGGATGAGGCGGTTGCCCTGGGCGACACGGGCAACCGCCGTGTTCCCATGGTGCGATTTCTCGTCCATGCAGTCGTAGCCGGTGCCGAAATCGAGCGTCGGGTCGGCGAAGCGCTGGTTGGCGGGCAGCGCGCAGTCGACCAGCTCGTCGCCCGGGGCGTAGGCCGGGGCGCCCGGATGGCCGAGAGGCACGATGGCGACGTCGACGGTGCTCCCCCGCGTGTGGCCCGACTTCCTGGCCACGTAGCCGAGGTCGAAGAAGTCCGCCTTGTCGACCCGCGGGTAGAACTCGGCCTTGGTGGCTTCGTCCTCGACCACGTCCGCCCAGGCGACGAAGTCGTCCACGGCCCGCTGCGGCCGGTAGCAGTCATAGACCTTCAGGGACAGCCGTGACTGGGCGAGTTCGGCCTGGATCGCAAGCAGCGCCTCGGCGGCCGCGCGGGTCAGGATGCACTCGGGCGCCTCGTATCCGGCCACCGGCCGGCCGAGGAAGTTGTGCGATCCGTAGTAGCGGATGTCCTGCTCTATCGTCGGGTCGACGTCGCTGAGCCAGACGAAGCCGTCGGGCACGACGTCCTCGGCCAGGGCGACCTGCCCGGCGGCGACCGGGGCGATGGCGATGGCGGCGGCGAGGGCGAGGGCAAGGCGCATGGGACGGTCTCCGGCAGCGGGCACGCCAGGCGGCGGGGAGGGGTCGCCACAGACTAACCCGTCCCGGCGCCCGCTGCCCACCGCGGGACGGGCCTATTCGTCGACGATCATCTCGAACCCGCCCCAGAACATGCGCTTGCCGTCGAACGGCATCTCCATCCCGGCCATGCTCGTCTCCTCGCTCATCTTCTTGTTGGCCGCATCGCGCGTCGCCCTGTCGGGGTACTCGATCCAGCTGAAGATCGGCGTCTCGTCGTCCTTGGCGAGAGTCGCCTTGTAGAAATCCGTCAGGGCACCCTTCGGCACGTCGTCGCCCCAGCACTCGACGAGGCGCGTCGCGCCGAGGCTCTTGAAGTAGGCCGCGGCGTCGGTGGCGTGCTTGCGAAACGCTTCCTTGTTGGCGGTCGGTACGGCGGCGACGAAGCCTTCGATATAGGGCACGGCGGTTCCTCCTTCTGCGTCGGTTGGGTGATACCCGACTAAGCCCCATGTCGCCGCCACGTTCCGTCAGCAGAAACACGAGACGATTGTCGGGCCGCGCGGCGATTGCTATCTAGCGACCATGCAGGGCCTTTCGCACATGACGCCGCGCCGGGTGGCCAGGGTCGTCCTCGACGACCGGGCGCGCCTGCCGTGGCGTTTCCTTGCGCGCCATATCGCGATCGACGGGCTTGGCCGCGGCTGACGCCGGCCTGACCCCTCACGGCCGCCGTCCGCCACTTCCGGCCTCCAAGCCAGCATTTCGCAAGCGATCCACGAGAACCCATCCGGAATCGACACGATGAGCAAGCCCAAGACCCTCTACGACAAGATCTGGGACGATCACGTCGTCCATGAAGCCGAGGACGGCACGACCCTCCTCTATATCGACCGCCACCTCGTCCACGAGGTCACCAGCCCGCAGGCCTTCGAGGGCCTCCGCATGGCCGGGCGCACGGTACGCGCGCCGCAGAAGACCCTCGCGGTGGTCGACCACAACGTGCCCACCACCGACCGCTCGCACGGCATCGCCAACGACGAGTCGCGGATCCAGGTCGAGGCGCTGGCCAGGAACGCCGCCGAGTTCGGGGTCGAGTACTATGACGAGCTCGACCGCCGGCAGGGCGTGGTCCACATCATCGGTCCCGAGCAGGGCTTCACGCTGCCGGGCATGACCATCGTCTGCGGCGACAGCCACACCTCGACGCACGGCGCCTTCGGCGCGCTCGCTCATGGCATCGGCACCTCGGAGGTGGAGCACGTGCTCGCCACCCAGACGCTGATCCAGAAGAAGGCGAAGAACATGCGGGTCACCGTCGACGGCGCGCTGCCGCCCGGCGTCACCGCCAAGGACATCATCCTCGCCATCATCGGCGAGATCGGCACCGCCGGCGGCACCGGCCACGTCATGGAGTATGCCGGCGAGGCGATCCGTGCGCTGTCCATGGAAGGCCGGATGACCGTCTGCAACATGT
>JAEZEN010000450.1 GCA_023433185.1 Pseudomonadota bacterium
AAGTTGGCGAGCTCGATGTCCTGGGCCGGCACGCCGAGCGAGCGGTAGAGGGTGATCTCGTCGCGGGCGCCGCGCCCGGCGACCTTGCCCGCCAGCACCTCGCCGATCTCGCCCAGCACGTGGTCGCGGGCGATGCGGCCGCTCTCCAGCGCGCGGATCACCTCGCCCGCCTGGGCGAAGGTCGAGGGGCGGTAGTCGACATAGAACCGGGCGCGCGCGACCATATCCTCGTCGATCTCGCGCTTGGACGGGATCGAGGCGCCGACGACGTTCAGATGGGTCCCGGGTGCGATCCAGTCGCCCATCAGAATCGGCTGGGGGGAGGAGGTGACGGTGCAGACGATGTCGGCGCCGTCGACGGCCGACCGGACGTCGCCCGCGATGGTGATGTTCAGATGCGGGTAGCGCGCGGCGGCATGGGCGGCGAAGGCTTCGGCCTTCTCGCGGCGGCGGCCGGCGACGCGCAGTTCCTCGATCCCGGGGCGTACGCAGAGCATGGCGTCGAGATGATGCTCGGCCTGTTCGCCGGCGCCGACCATGGCGAGGGTCGTGCAGTCCTCGCGCGCCAGCGCCCGCGTCGCCACCGCGCTCGCGGCGGCAGTGCGAATGGCGGTCAGCAGGCCGGCGTTCATCATCGCCACCGCCGACCCGTGCTCGGGCTCGAACAGCACGACGGCGCCCTGGTGCGAGGAGAAGCCGGCGTCGGGATTGTTGGGGAAGAGGCTGACCAGCTTCACGCCGAAGCAGGCGTCGAGCTGGCCGTTGCCGGGCATGAAGGCGCCGGGCATGACGCCCATGAAGTTGGGCGGGCCGACGTCGACCACCGAGCGCAGCGGCAGGTTGGCAGCACCGGCCGAGACCGCGATCATCGCGCTGGCGACCATTTCGATCGCCTCGGCCATCGGCAGGAGCTCGGCGACATCCTTGTCGGACAGCACGATCATCTTGCGCGCACCGCTCCGCCGCCCCAGCCTTCGCCGGTCACCGGCAGGCCGAGCTGTTCCTCGAGCAGCGACACGTAGAGCGCCGGCCGGGCGATGTAGGGGAAGTGGCCGCCCCATTCGAAACGATAGGCAACCGACGGCTTCAGTCGCGCCCGCACCGCCTCGCGCATCGGCGGCGGGATCAGCGGATCGTCTGCGCCTTCGATGGTGGCGACGTGCTCGGACGGCATGTCGAGCGGCGGAAGCTCGGGTCCGCGCTTCAGCGCGTTGAGGCGGGCGCGCAGCTCTGGCTCCGGGATGCGGCCGCCGACTTCGGCCATCAGCAGGTCGACGAGTTCCGCCTGCTCGGGATGGGTGTCACGCCAGGCGCCCAGGCCGCGTCCGAAGCCGGCGCGCAACTCGTCGATCGGTCCGTTGTCGAGATCGGAGGAATAGGGCGGGTGGCCGGCGATGCCGGCGACCGAATGCAGCGTGTTGGCGCCGATCAGGCGCTCGGTGAGCTCCGGATGGGTCGCGGCGAAATATTGCGCGACATAGCCGCCGAGCGACGAGCCGAGCATGGTGACCTTGCCGAGACCGAGCGTCGTGACCAGCTTCGCCAGGTCGCCGGCCCATTCGGCGACGCCGCCGCTTTTCGGGTAGGTGACGGCCACGATGCGGGCGCGGTCCTGCAGCGCCTCGATCTGCTGCCAGAAGATGTCGCCCCGACCGAGCGTGCCGGGGATGAGCAGCAGCGCGGGGCCGGAGCTTCCGGCCGAGACATAGCCCCATTCGCGTCCGTCGATGACGATGCGCTGCTCGGGATGGCTGGCTGCGAAGCGGTCGCGGTCGGCGATCAGGCCTGTCGTCATTGGAAGGGGTTCTCCGTCTTCGGCCAGTAGTTCGGCGCGCGCTTGGTGTAGGGGATGTTGGCGTAGTCGGGCGTGATCGATCCCGGCGTGGCGACGTGGATCACCTCCGAGGCAATCGGCGCGAAGCCGGCATGGAAATGCTGCGAGGATTTCACGCAGACGACCTTCTTCGCGGCCAGGTCGATGCCGAGGCCGGTATAGGCTGCGGGGTGGAAGGTCTGGGTGCGCATGTCGTTGACGACGATGTCGACGCCGTTGCATTCGAGCCAGACCATCTGGCCGAGCGGCGCCGGCAGGCTGCCGAAATGCTGGACGAGGCCGCCGGCGAGGTTCTTCACGGTCACCTCGAGGTCGAGCGGGTCGCCCGACATCGGGCCGCATTTGCCGCCGAGCCTCAGCTTCAGCGTCGCGCCGATGCCCGCCTCGCGGCAGATCCTCACCGCGATCGGGTCCCAGTAGATGCCGGTCACGACATTGGTGATAGACCGCTCCAGGATGCGCTTCAGCAGGAAGGTGGCGTCCGAGGGCGCGCCGCCGCCGGCATTGTCGGAGACGTCGGCGAGCACCACCGGGCCGGCGGGTGCTGCGAGCGCCCGGTCCAGCGCGCCGTCGATGTCGGGGTAGGGACGCATGATCTCGCGGCGCAGCGAGAACAGCTCGGTCGCCAGTTCGCCGGCGACCTTCTCGGCGAGCGCCGCATCGCCGTCGGTGATGGCCAGCGCACGCGCGCCGACGCGGGGGTGGTCGCCCCAGGGAAAGCCGTGCGCCAGCGACAGCGACAGGATGCCGGGTTCGGACTGGCGGGCGGTCATGCGGTCGACGAAGCCGCGCATCGGCGCATAGGGCGTGTGCATGGCGCAGATCATGCGCGCGTCGACGTCGCGCATCACCGGCCTGGTCTTGCCCTCGGCGGCGTCGGCGGCGAGCGCGAACAGGTCTTCGGCGCGCGCCGGGATGTCGACGTGGGGATATTCCTTGTAGGCGACCAGCAGCGTCGCCTCGCTCATCATCGTCTCGGTCAGGTGGCAGTGCGGGTCGAGCAGGCCGCCGATGATGGTGTCCGGGCCGGCGATGGCGCGGCATTGGGCGATGAGGTCGCCTTCGCAGTCGTCATACCCGTCGGCGATCATGGCGCCGTGCAGCGACAGAAGCACGATGTCGACCGGAAGTGCCGCCTTCAGGTCGCGCAGGATCTCGTCGCGGAATTCCTCGTAGACCTCGCGCACGGTGGGACCGGCGGGCTGGGCATGGG
>JAEZEN010000451.1 GCA_023433185.1 Pseudomonadota bacterium
GTCATCGGCTTGCCGCCCGGCATCCGCGACTACGGCAACAACGCGCTCCTCTACTACCTTCACGGCGAGGGCGGCCGCTTCTACATCTTCGACCGGCCGGAGCTCACCGGCGAGGCGCTCCGCCGCCTCGACCCGATCTTTCCGTGGCCGGTGGTCATCACCGCGGTCGTCGTCGCGATCGCGATCTTCGTCCTGCGGAAGACCCAGTTCGGCCGCCACACCTACGCCATCGGTGGCAACATGGAGGCGGCCCGCCGCACCGGCATCCCGGTCGACCGCCACATCATCATGCTCTACATCCTCTCCGCCTCGACGGCCGGCATCGCGGGCTTCCTGTCGACGCTCCGCTTCACTGCCGGCTCGGCGGTGATCGGCGACGCGCTCCTCCTCCAGTCGATCGCGGCCGTGATCATCGGCGGCGTCAGCCTCTTCGGCGGCGCCGGCACGGTCATCGGCACCGTCATCGGCGCGCTGATCATCGCCGTGCTGACGACCGGCCTCGTGATGCTCAACGTCGCCGCCTTCTGGCAGTTCATCGTCGTCGGGTCCGTGGTGATCATCGCCGTGCTGATCGATCAGTCGCGCGATCTCATCATCGGTCGCGGAAGGTCGGGGTGAGCGTCATGGCCGAGCCGATCCTCTCCGTCCGCCACCTGACCAAGCGCTTCGGCGGCCTCACCGCCGTCAACGACGTCAGCTGGGACGTCTATCCCGGCGAGGTCGTTGCCCTGCTCGGCGACAACGGCGCCGGCAAGTCGACGCTGATCAAGTGCATCTCGGGCGTCCACCATGCCGACGAGGGCGAGGTGAGGTTCCGCGGCGAGCGCATCCGCTTCTCCCGGCCGATCGACGCGCTCGCCAACGGCATCGAGACCATCTACCAGGACCTGGCGCTCGCCCAGAACCTCGACGTGCCCTCGAACATCTTCCTGGGGCGCGAACTCAAGCTCCGCTACTTCGGCGGCCTGGTACGGATGCTCGACGAGAAGCGCATGCTCCGGGAATCGAAGACGGCACTCGATTCCCTCGAGATCCATTTCCCCAATCTTCTCCAGCCGATCGAGAGCCTTTCCGGCGGCCAGCGGCAGGCCGTGGCCATCGCCCGTGCGGTCTACTGGGACGCGCGGCTGATGATCATGGACGAGCCGACCAACAACCTCGGCGTCCCCGAGCAGCACAAGGTGCTGGAGCTGATCCGCCGGCTCCGCGACCAGGGCGTGCCGGTGATCCTGATCACCCACACACTGCCCGACGTCTTTGCCGTCTCGGACCGGCTGATGGTCATGCACCGCGGCCGCAAGGTCACCGAGAAGAAGACGGCGGACACCAATACCGAGGAACTCGTCCAGTACATGGTCGGGGCCCGCGACGACACCCGCGACTAGAAGCAGCACAGGACAGGACGACATGACCGCAGGCGATGCCCGCGCGGGCGCGAACTGGATCGCGCTTCCCTATCACCGTCGCTGGCTGGTCGAGCAGGCCGCCGACCTCTTCGACTTCTTCGAGACGAGCCTCGATCCCCGGGGCGGCTTCTTCGTCCTCGACGATACCGGCCGGCCATTGCCCGATCCGGTCCGCGAGATCCACGTCACCACGCGCACGGTGCACTGCTTCGCGATTGCCCGCCTGATGGGCCGGCCGGGCGCCGACCGCTTCATCGACCACGGCATGGACTTCCTGTGGAACGCGCACCGCGACGCCACCCACGGCGGCTACGTCTGGGGTGTCGGCGGCGACGACCGCAAGCAGGCCTACGGCCATGCCTTCGTGCTGCTCGCGGCGTCGAGCGCGAAGCTCGTCGGCCACCCCGATGCGGACCGTCTCTTGGCCGACGTGACCGGGGTGCTGGAGACCCGCTTCTGGGATGCCCGGGTCGGCGCCTCTGCGGAGGAATTCGGCCGCGACTGGTCGCGCATCTCCGGCTATCGCGGCCAGAACTCGAACATGCATCTCACCGAGGCGACGATGGCCGCCTTCGAGGCGACCGGCGAGCGGATGTATCTCGACTGGGCCGAGTCGATCGCCACCCACATCATCCGGCGCAGCGCGCCCGGCGCCGGCTGGATGGTGCCGGAGCACTTCGACGAGGACTGGCAGCTCATCCGCGACTTCGAGGACGGCAAGGTCTTCCGCCCCTACGGCATGTGCCCCGGCCACTCGCTCGAATGGACCCGGCTCCTCCTCCAGCTCTGGGAACTCGGCGGCCGGCGCCTCGACTGGCTGCCCGAGGCGGCCCGCGCCCTGTTCGATCGTGCCGTCACGTCTGGCTGGGACGCCGAACGCGGCGGCTTCCTCTACACGCTCGGCTGGGACGGGGCGCCTCACCACCGCAACCTCCTCTGGTGGCCGGCGGCGGAGGGCGTGGGTGCCGCCGCCTTCCTCAATACGATCGACGGGGGCGAGGCCTACGAGACCTGGTACCGCCGGATCTGGGACTTCATCGCCACCGAACTGATCGATCGCGAGCACGATGGCTGGCGGACCGAGCCGGCCGATGCGGAGACGCCGCTCTTCACCGGCAAGCCCGACCTCTACCACGCCCTCCAGGCCTGCCTGATCCCGCTTCTGCCGACGACCGGATCGATCACCCGCGGCCTCGTGCAGGTGGGCCTCAGGGACATCTGACGGCGCCCGGCCCGCCGCGTCCATCGCGGGCTGATCCCGCCATCTCCATCGGCTACCGGCGACAACCGGCGCGACCTTCATCAATCTGTCAAGGATCGGCTGCTATGCCGCGCCCGATGGAATCTCCAGCCGGAACGGTGCGATGAGGGGTGCGACGCGGGGCGCCGCGGAGACGGAGCAGCGGCGCGCGGCGCTTGCCATACTCGCGGCGGCGGAAGCGGCCGAGATGACGCCGGCTCTCGAGGCCCTGCCCGCCGGCGCCGCCTTCGAGACGGTGCGCAAGCCCGAGCAGGGCCTGGTGATGGCCCGGGGCCGGATCGGCGGCGGCGGGGCACCCTTCAACCTCGGCGAGGTGACCGTCACGCGCGCCGTCGTCCGCCTTGCGAGCGGCGAAGTCGGCTTCGGCCACGTCCTCGGGCGCGACAAGGAACGGGCGCTTCTCGTCGCCAAGCTCGATGCCCTGTGGCAGGCGCCGGCGACCCGCGACACCGTCGAGACGGCCGTTCTGGGCCCGGTCCGCCGACGGCTGGCGGCCGAGGACGGAGCGACGCGCCGCAAGACCGAGGCCACGCGCGTCAACTTCTTCACGCTTGTCCGCGGAGAGGACAAATGATCCCCGCGCCGGCCCTCGCCGGGGGGCTTGCCGATCCCGTCTTCGAGTCGCAGCGCATCTTCCGGGGCGTGCTCGACGCGCTGTCGCGGCCGGGGCGGATCGTCGATCTCGGCGCCCCCGCGCAGGCGCCCGAGCCGCTCACTGCCGGAACCGCGGCGATCCTCGCCACCCTCGCCGACGACACGACGCCGGTGTGGCTCGATCCCGCGGCCGCCGCGGGCGCCGCACCGGCATGGGTCGGCTTCCAGACCGGCGCACCGATCGTTGCGGGCCCGGAGGATGCCGTCCTCGCCGTCGTCGCCGATGCCGGCGCAATGCCGGCCTTCGCCGATTTCGCGCTCGGCACGGCGGAGTATCCCGACCGCTCGGCGACCCTCATCGTCCAGGTCGCGGCGCTCGACGGCGGTCCCCTCCTCGTCCTCGCCGGTCCCGGCATCAAGGGCACCAGCGCGATTGCGCCGACCGGGCTGCCGGCGGATTTCGTGGCACGGATGGGCGCAAACCGCGCGCTGTTCCCGCGCGGGATCGACCTTTTCCTGGTGGCGGGCAGCCGCATCGCCGGCCTGCCGCGCTCGGTCGTGGTCAGGGGGGACGGCTGATGTACGTTGCCGTCAAGGGCGGCGAGACCGCGATCGGCAATGCCCACCGGCTGCTCGCCGAGAAGCGCCGCGGCGACCCGGATGTCCCGGAGATCACCACCGGGCAGATCGCCGGCCAGCTGACGCTCGCCGTCGACCGGGTTATGGCCGAGGGCTCGATCTACGACCGCGACCTCGCCGCGCTCGCCGTCAAGCAGGCCCGCGGCGACCTCATCGAGGCGATCTTCCTCGTCCGGGCCTTCCGGGCGACGCTGCCGCGCTTCGGCGCGAGCGTGCCCGTCGACACCGGCGCGATGCTCATCGAGCGGCGCATCTCAGCGACCTTCAAGGACCTGCCGGGCGGCCAGCTGCTCGGCCCGACCTTCGACTATACCCACCGCCTGCTCGAGCCCGACGCGACCTCGGGGGAGGAGCCGCCGGTCGCCGAAGCCGAGCCCGCCGATGGCGATGCGCCCATCCCGCGCGTGACGGACCTTCTCGGCCGCGACGGCCTGATCGAGCCGGACGGGACGGGCGACACCAACCCCGGCGACCTCACGCGCGAACCGCTGTCGTTCCCAGCCGATCGCGACCTCCGGCTCCAGGCCCTCGCCCGCGGCGACGAGGGCTTCCTGCTCGCCCTCGGCTACTCGACGCAGCGCGGCTATGCCCGCTCGCACCCCTTCGCCGGCGAGATCCGGATGGGCGCGGTCGAGATCGAACTCGACGTGCCGGAGCTCGGCTTCGCCGTGCCGCTCGGCCGCATCACGGTCACCGAGTGCCAGATGGTCAACCAGTTCAAGGGCAATGCCGAGGCGCCCCCGCAGTTCACCCGCGGCTATGGCCTCGTCTTCGGCCATGGCGAGCGGAAGGCGATGGCGATGGCGCTGTGCGACAGGGCGCTCCGCGCCCGCGAGCTCGGCGAGGAGCTGAAGGCGCCGGCCCAGGACGAGGAATTCGTGATTTCCCACAGCGACAACGTCCAGGCCACCGGCTTCGTCGAGCACCTCAAGCTGCCCCACTATGTCGACTTCCAGGCCGAGCTCGGCCTGATCCGCCAGCTCCGCGCCGAGCACGAGGCCCGCCACGCCGCAGACGGCGCCGGGGCGCGCGAGGCCGCGGAATGACGACCCCCGCCTACAACTTCGCCTATCTCGACGAGCAGAC
>JAEZEN010000519.1 GCA_023433185.1 Pseudomonadota bacterium
TTTTTTGCCGCGCGGGCGCAAAGAAAGCCGGCTTCCAGTCAGACGCGAGGGGCCTATGGCCGACCTTTTCGACAAGTGCGACGTGTTCTTCAACCGCATGCGCCGCGGCGCCGGTGCGGACTTCGACAAGCTCTCGGACGTCTTCTCCCGCGTCTTCCCGGTCAACAATTCCCAGCCGCATATCGAGATGCGCGGCCGCGACCTGATCCAGGTCTCGACCAACGACTATCTCGGCTTCGCGACCCACCCGGAGGCGATCGAGGCGGCCCGCGCCGTCACCGACGAATACGGCGCCGGCACGCCGCTCGGCGCCCGCCCGCTCACCGGCACCACCGCGCTCCACCTCGAACTGGAGGAGAAGCTCGCGAAGTTCCGCCTCACCGAGGCGTGCGCCGTCCACAATCTCGGCCTCGGCGCCATGTCGGGCACCATCTCCTGCCTCGTCGGCCGCAACGAATACGTCTTCGTCGATTCCTACGCCCATGGCTGCGTCCATGATGGCGCCCGCCTGTCGCGCGGCATCCCGTCATGGTTCAAGCACAACGACCTCGCCGACCTCGAGGCGCAGCTGAAGGCGGTACCGCTCGACGCGCCGAAGCTGATCGCCGTGGACGGCGTCTACGGCATGTCGGGCGAGCTCGCGCCGCTGCCCGAGATCGTCGCACTGAAGAAGAAGTACAAGGCCCGGCTCCTCGTCGACGACGCCCACGGCACCGGTGTGCTCGGCGAGAACGGCCGCGGCACGCCGGAGTTCTTCGGCGTCGAGGACGAGGTCGACCTTCACGGCGGCACCTTCGCCAAGTCCTTCGGCACGTTCGGCGGCTACATGTGCGGCCCGAAGACCGTGATCGACTACATGCGCTACCAGTCGCAGGGCTATGTGCTGACCAAGGCCCTGCCCGCGGCGATCACCGCTGCCACGATCAAGACGCTGGAACTGCTCCAGCGCATGCCCGAGCGCCGCAGGATGCTGTGGGAGAACCTCGACATGCTGCGTGCCGGCCTGCGCAAGGCCGGGCTCAACATCGGCAACCCGCAGGGCGCGGTCACTGCCGTCTGGGCCAAGGGGATGCGCGCGCTGCCCACCGTCTACGAGCTCGAGCACACCTACGGCATCATTGCCAACCTCGTCCTCTATCCGGCGGTGCCGATCAACACCTCGATCGTCCGCGTCACGGTCTCGGCGATGCACTCGAAGGAGGACATCCAGCGCGTGATCGACGCCTTTGCCGAGATTCACGCCCGCGACCCGCTGCAGGATGGCGAGCCCGTCGACATTTCGACGGCGCCGGCCGACAACCTCGCTTGAGCGAGCCCGCCGTCGCGGTCCGCCCGGTCGCCTCGCCGGCCGACTGGGCGGCGTTCCATGCCCTGCGGCCGGCCCTCTACCGCGACGACCCGGCCTTCGTCCGGCCGCTCGCCGCCGAGGCGCGGCTGGCGATCGACACGGAGCGCCATCCGTTCTGGCAGCATGCCGAGCGCGAGGCGTTCCTCGCCCGGCGCGATGGCCGGGTGGTCGGCCGGGTCGCGGCGATCGTCGACCGCCTGCACAACGAGCACTACGGCGACAAGGTCGGCTTCTTCGGCTTCTTCGAGTGCACGGACGATCCCGAGGCGGCCCGGGCACTGATGACAGCCGCGGCCGCGTGGCTCGGCGAAAAGGGCTGCGACCGCATTCGCGGGCCGGTCAGTCCCTCGCTCAAGGGCGAGTTCGGCGTGCTGGTGCGCGGCAACGACGACCCGCCGGCGATCATGATGGCGCACACGCCGGCCCGCTACGGCCCGCTCCTCGAGTCCCTGGGGCTCGCCAAGGTCCACGATTTCCACGCCTTCGTCCTCGACAAGGCCGGCGTCATGGAGCGGAGCGACAGCTGGAGCAAGCTCCGCGTGCTGACCGGGCGGATCCTCGCCCGCAATCCCGACCTCCGCATCCTGCGCGCCACGAAGCAGGACCTCGCGGCGACGCTCCGCGACGTCAACGAATTCGGCAACCGCATCCGGGAGACGGTTTGGGGCTTCACCCCGATCACGCCGGCCGAACTCGACTTCCTCACGCACCGCATCATGCGGGTGATGGTCCCGGAGCTGGTGCTGACGATGCGTCGCCGGGACGAGCTGGTCGGCTATGTGATGGCGGTGCCCGACGTGAACCAGGCGCTGGCCCGCGCCCGCGGCGGCCCGGACATCCTCCGTCTCGCGCAGATGCCATTTCTCATGCCGAGAATCCGCCGCGCCCGCATGTTCGGCATCGGCGCCGATCCCCGGCTCCGCTCCCTCGGCATCCTGCCGGCACTCTTCCAGGCGATGATCGAGGGCGCCATGGACCGTTTCGACGCCTTCGAGTTCGGCTGGATCTCGGAGGCCAACTTCCAGTCGCTCCGCGCCGTGCAGCACATCCTGCCGATGGAGCCGCGGAAGACCTACCGCCTCTTCGAGGCGCCCCTGCCCCTCGCCTGAGCCCGGCGCAGCCTCCGGCGGCGACGGCGAAGCTGCTTCCGAAGTCTCCTGCGAATCTGGCGTCGAAGCCTCCGGCGAAGCCGCTGACGCCGCCGCCCGCGAGGCTTCCGCCGCTT
>JAEZEN010000581.1 GCA_023433185.1 Pseudomonadota bacterium
ATCATGGGCCTGTCCGGCTCGGGCAAGTCGACGCTGGTGCGCTGCATGTCGCGGCTGGTCGAGCCGTCGGCCGGCCGGATCCTCTTCAACGGCGAGGACCTGCTCGCCGCGGGGCCGCGCGACATGATCGAGATCCGCCGGCACCGGATGGGCATGGTGTTCCAGCACTTCGCGCTGCTGCCGCATCTCTCCGTCCTCGGCAATGTCGGTTTCCCGCTCGAGGTGCAGGGCGTGCCGCGGGCGAAGCGCGAGGCCCGGGCCCGGGAGATGATCGAACTCGTGGGCCTTGCCGGCCGCGAGGCGGACTACCCGCATCAGCTGTCGGGTGGCCAGCAGCAGCGGGTCGGCATCGCCCGCTCGCTCGCCGTCGAGCCGGAGCTGTGGTTCCTCGACGAGCCGTTTTCCGCCCTCGACCCGTTGATCCGGCGCGAGATGCAGGACGAGTTCCTCCGCCTTCAGGCCGCCCTGCACAAGACCATCGTCTTCATCACCCACGATTTCGACGAGGCGATCCGCCTCGCCGACCGCATCGCCATCATGAAGGACGGACGCATCGAGCAGACCGGCACGCCGGAGGACCTCGTGGTGCGCCCGGCGACTCCCTATGTCGCCGAGTTCACCCGCGACGTGCCGAAGGCCAAGGTGCTGTCGGTGGCAGCGGTCATGGCGCCGGCGCTTGCCGGGACGACGGAGGGCGAGGTGCGGGCCGATATGCGCATCGCCGCGGTCGCAGCGCGGCTTCGCGACGCGACGGCGCCGCTCGCCGTGATCGACGCCGAGGGCCGACGGGTCGGCACGCTGACCCGCGACGCCGTCGCCGACGTGATGCTCGGCGGCTGATCACGCGCGCCCGGCATCATGAGCCACCAGGATCCTCGGCACGCGCAGCCCGATCCAGGTCCGCGAACAGCCACGGCTGGTTCTCCACGATCTTCGGCAGGATCGCGTAGCCGGCGAGCGCCGGCGCCAGCGCCAGTTTGACCACCGCTTCAGTATCCTGCGGCGGGGCCGCCGTGAATCCGGCGAGTGCCCGCGAGGCGGCTTCGAGCTTGGCTCGCGAATCGTCGCCCGCCACGTCTTCACCGCGGCCGCGCCACTCCGCGACCACCTCCGGCAGCAACGCCTCGATCTTCGGCCGCAGGATCTGCGAAAAGACGGCCTCCCTCAAGTCGGAGACGATACGCTGCTGCATCAGGAAGGTCGGCCAGACACGGGAGCCGTCGAGGATGACGTGATCGGTGCGCGTCCCGTCGGCGGCTTCGCGCGTGAGCACCATGGACTCGGCGCCGACCAGCACGTGCGTCAGGTCGCCCCATGGGATGACGAACGCATGCCGGTGCATCAATGACTCGCGGACCCATTCGCCCAGGGTCGTCGGTCCGTCCAAGTCCTTGATCGACTGGAGCTGGTTGAGCACATCAACAGGCGTGAAGACCATGCCGGCCACTTCCATCACCATCCCGGCGGGCAGGTCGCCGATGACTCCTTCGAGCCTGCCCTGGTCGCCGGGAAGGAAAACAAGCCCGCGTTCGGTGAGGAGAAAGACGCCCATCGGCAGGTCGACGGGGTCGGTGCCGGCGAGCCCGCCACGCAAGGTCTCGGTGTTCACTACGCTTGCCGACACCACTCCTCCGCCTCGACTTCGGGCTGGAATGGAAGCCGCGGAACGGCTGCCGAACGCGGCGCGGTCTCGACCCATGTCGGAAGCGGCTGATCCGACGGAGGCGCTGGCGTCAGCGATCTTGCCTGGATGTCGCCGCCGCCGAACAGCGGCAGGCTGCCAAGTCCGTGCAGACGGTAGATGACGACGCGGCCGACGCGCCACACCAGCGCCGCGCCGACGACCGTCACCACGATCGCCCAGGGCTCTCCCAGCTTATCGTTGATTTGAAGGACGAACCCCACGATGCCCGCGGCAGCAAGCGCGAGCCATACGGCGAACTTGTCGGCCTGGCGCGCCGCGAATACCCGCGACGCCGCAACGAGAAGCGGGTAGCGTGCCTCCGGTTCGGGAGCATCGGTCGACATGGTCCGCGGTCCCGGCTCGCGCACTCTGTCCCGGCGAGCATGGGGCAATCGCCTGCCATGGACGATAGAGTCCGATACGGGCGCCAGCAAGGTGATCCGCCGGGGGTCGGAAAATTTGAGGCCGACGCGGGGTTGACGGCGCTCGCCCCGCCCCGAGAATGCCAGTTGGAGCGCGAGGGCGGTTCAAAATGGCGGTTACCGGTTCGATGACAGTCGGCGTCCATGCGACCGTCGATTACCGGACCATCGCGATCCGTATCGCCTGGGCGATCGTCATCGCGGCAACCGTCGTCCTCTGGGTCGGGGGCGGGGACATCGCGCCGTGGGCAGTCAGCTATCCGCGCGGCTGGGAGATGCCGGCGGCGACATGGATCTCGGCCGGCATGACCTGGCTGGTCGAGGACGCGACCTTCGGGCTCTTCACCTTCATGGACCTCACCCGCGCCGTTTCGGCGGCGGTCGAGGTGCCCTACACGGTTGCGCTCTCGCTGCTCTCGACCGGCTTCATGCGCGGCGAGGGATCGAACGCGGTGCAGATGCTGCCGCCGCTCTCCTGGGTCGCGGTCATCGCCATCTTCGGCCTCGCCGGCCTCCACGCCGGCGGCCGGCGGCTCGCCACCCTCATCGGGCTCTGCTTCCTCTACCTCGCGGTCTTCGGCCAGTGGCAGAGCGCCATGCAGACGCTTGCCTCGATCCTCGTCGCGGTGCCGATCGGGGTGGCGGGCGGCCTGCTGCTCGGGCTTGCGGGCTATCGCTGGCCGCGCTTCGAGCGGGCTATGCGGCCGGTGCTAGACCTCATGCAGACGGTGCCGATCTTCGCCTACCTGGTGCCGATCCTGTTCCTGTTCGGCTTCGGCCCCGTCGCCTCGATCGTCGCGACCATCATCTACGCCATGCCGCCGATGGTGCGGGTCACGATCCTCGCGCTGCAGGGCGTGCCCGAGGAGGTGAGGGAACTCGGCCGGATGATCGGCTGCACGCGGCGGCAGATGACGTGGAAGGTGATGCTCCCGTCGGCCCGGCGCGGGCTGATGATCGGCGTCAACCAGGTGATCATGCTGTCGCTCAACATGGTGATCATCGCCTCGATGATCGGCGCCGGCGGCCTCGGCTTCGACGTGCTGTCGGCGCTTCGCCGGCTCGACATCACCGCCGGCATCCAGTCCGGCGTCGCCATCGTCGTGCTCGCCATCGCCCTCGACCGCCTCAGCCAGGCCTTCGCCGAAAGCGGCGGACTCCGCGCGGCCCGTGCGGCGGGCCGGGCCGGCGAGGCCCTCTGGCGCCGCTACCCGAACCTCACCGCCGCGCTCGTCATCGTGCTCGGGGCCGGGCTGCTTGGCGCCGTCCTTGCGCCGGTTCAGACCTTCCCGCAGGCCTGGACCGTGACGACCGGAGGGTTCTGGGAAGGGATCGTCCGCTGGATCAACGTCAACTTCTTCGACGCGCTCGACGCGTTCAAGAACTTCCTCCTTCTCAACCTCCTCATCCCGGTGAAGCGCTTCCTCGGCGCACTGCCGTGGCTCGGCGTGGTCGCCGGCCTCGGGGTCGCCGGCTTCGCGCTGGGCGGCCGTCGCCTCGCCCTCCTCTGCGTGGTGCTCTCGACGCTGATCGCCGTCACCGGCCAGTGGGAGAAGGCGACCGTCACGGTCTATCTCTGCGCCATCTCGGTGGTCTTCGCCTGCCTGCTCGGCGTGCCGATCGCCGTCTGGGCCTCGACCCGCGAACGGGTGTGGAAGGGCGTGGAGGTGTTCGTCGACACGCTCCAGACGCTTCCGTCCTTCGTCTACCTGATGCCGGTGGTCATGCTGTTCCGGGTCGGTGACTTCACCGCCATCGTCGCCGTCGTGCCTATTCGCTCGCGCCGGTGATCCGCTACACCGGGCATGGGCTCCGCTCGGTCGACCCGCAGCTCATCGAGGCCGGGGTCGTCTCGGGCTGCACGCCGTTCCAGATCCTCGTCAAGATCAAGCTGAAGCTGGCGCTGCCCGAGCTGATGCTCGGCCTCAACCAGACCATCATGCTCGCCATCTCGATGCTGGTGATCACCGCACTGGTCGGCACCCGCGACCTGGGCCAGGAGGTCTATATCGCACTCGCCAAGGCCGATACCGGGCGCGGCATCGTCGCCGGCCTCGCCATCGCCTTCATCGCTATCATCGCCGACCGGCTGATCACGGCGGGGGCGGAGCGGATGCGGACACGGCTCGGGATGGCGGGGGCTCGGGGATGAGTCACGTTTCAAGTCCGCCGCTTGCGGCGGCGAACACTGTTCCAGCGTCAGGGGGTCGCAGCCTCATCCGACTTTCGGCACGGGAGCACGCTCCATGACCCTGCCCGCGCACGCCCAGGTCGTCGTCATCGGCGGTGGCATCATCGGCTGCTCGACGGCCTACCACCTCGCCCGCGATCACAGGATGGACGTGGTGCTGATCGAGCAGGGCCGGCTCACCGGCGGCTCGACCTGGCATGCCGCCGGCCTCGTCGGCCAGCTCCGCTCGTCCGCCTCGATCACCCAGGTGCTCCGCTACTCGGTCGACCTCTACAAGCGGCTCGAACAGGAGACCGGCCTCGCCACCGGCTGGCGCGAGACGGGGTGTCTCCGTCTTGCCTGCAACGAGGACCGCTGGACGGAGTTCAAGCGGCAGGCCACCACGGCGCGGAGCTTCGGCCTCGACATGCACCTCCTGTCGCCGGCCGAGGCTAGGGCGATGTGGCCGCTGCTCGAGGTCGACGACCTGGTTGGCGCCACCTTCATGCCGAGCGACGGCCAGGCCGGACCGTCCGACATCGCCCAGGCACTGGCGAAGGGCGCGCGCATGCAGGGGGCGAAGCTCCACGAGGGTGTCGGCTGTACGGCCTTCCGGATCGAGGACGGCCGTGTCGCGGGCGTCGAGACGGCGGCCGGCCCGATCGCCTGCGAGAAGGTGGTGCTCTGCGCCGGCATGTGGTCGCGCCAGATCGGCGCGCTGGCCGGGGTCAGCGTCCCGCTCCAGGCGGTGAAGCACCAGTACGTCATCACCGAGAGGATCGAGGGCATCGTTCCGGGCATGGCGACGATCCGCGACCCCGACCGCCGCACCTACTTCAAGGAGGAGGTCGGCGGCCTCGCCTTCGGCGGCTACGAGCCCGACCCCAAACCGTGGCTCGACGTGGTGCCCTCGCCCTTCGCGTTCCAGCTTCTCGACGACGACTGGGACCATTTCGAGCAGCACCTGACCGCGGCGATGGCCCGCATCCCGGCGCTCGAGAAGGCCGGCATCAAGCAGATGATCGACGGGCCGGAGTCCTTCACGCCCGACGGCAACTTCATTCTCGGCGAGGCGCCCGAGGTGCGGAACTTCTTCGTCGGGGCCGGCTTCAACGCCTTCGGCATCGCCTCGGCCGGCGGCGCCGGCTGGGTGCTCGCCGACTGGGTGGCGAAGGGCGAGCAGCCGATGGACCTCTGGGTGGTCGATATCCGGCGCTTCTCGGAGCTTCATCGCGACCACGCCTGGACCCGCGAAAGGACCCTCGAGGCCTACGGCAAGCACTACACCGTCGCCTACCCCCTCGAGGAATACGAGAGCGGGCGGCCGCGCATCGTCTCGCCGCTCTACGAGCGGCTGAAGGCGCACCGGGCCGTCCTCGGCGCGAAGCTCGGCTGGGAGCGGGCCAACTGGTTCGCCCGGCCCGGGGACGAGCCGCAGGACCGCTACAGCTTCGGCCGCGGCAACTGGTTCGACGCGCAGGGCGAGGAACACCGGGCGGTCCGCGAGGCGGTGGGGCTGTTCGACCAGTCGTCCTTCGCCAAGTACGAACTCACCGGCCGCGATGCCGCCGAGGCCCTGTCCTTCGTCGCCGCCAACGACGTGACGCGGCCGCCGGGGCGGCTCACGTATACGCAGATGCTCAACTCGCGGGGCGGCATCGAGTGCGACCTGACCGCGGCGCGCCTCGCCGAGGATCGCTACTACATCGTCACCGGCACCGGCTTCCGCACCCACGATCTCGCCTGGATCCGGCAGAGCCTCCCCGCCGGTCTCGACGCCGCGATCAAGGACGTCACCGAGGACTGGGGCACGCTGTCGCTGATGGGGCCGCAGGCCCGCGCCGTCCTCGCCGCGGTCACCGACGCCGACGTCTCGAACGCGGGGTTCCCCTTCGGCCATGTCCGCGAGATCGCCGTCGCCGGCGTCGCCACGCGGGCGCTCCGCGTCACCTATGTCGGGGAACTCGGCTGGGAGCTGCATGTGCCGATCGCCGAGACCGGCATCGTGTTCGACGCGCTGATGGCGGCGGGCGTGCCGCATGGCCTGCGGCTCGCCGGCTACCGGGCGCTCGAGTCGCTGCGGCTGGAGAAGGGCTACCGCGCGTGGGGCTCCGACATCACGCCCAACGACAATCCCTTCCAGGCGGGCCTCGGCTGGGCGGTGAAGCTCAGGTCCGGCCTGCCCTTCCTCGGACGGGAAGCGGCGGAGCAGGCGGCGAACAGCCGGCTCGCAAAGCGGCTGATGACCTTCACCGTCGACGACCCGGAGGTGATGCTGTCGGGCCGCGAGACGATCCTCCGCGACGGCCGGCCGGTGGGGTACCTCACCGGCGGCGGCTGGGGCTACACGGTGGGGAAGACCATCGGCCTCGGCTATGTCCGCCACCCCGACGGCGTCGATGACGACTTCCTCGCCTCGGGCCGATACGCGCTCGAGGTGGCGACGGTGCGGGTGCCTGCGACGCTTCACATGGGCCCGCTCCACGATCCCGCGAATGCGCGGGTGAAGGGATGACGCAGCCCGGGCCCACGGCACGGTTTGCCCCGGACCGACCTGGCTAGCCTCCGAGCAGCGCCCGCGCCGCGCCCTCGTCGGTGATCAAGGTGTTGCACCCGATGCGGCGGATCGCGGCACGGATCGCGGTGGCACGGTGGGCCCCGCCGGTGGCGATCTGCACATGGCCGGCATCGCGGACGGCAGCGAGTTCGACGCTCATCACGACCCGGTTCAGCGCGTGCGGCACGCTCGCGCCCTCGGTGTCGATGAAGTTGGACAGCACGTCGGCGACCGCGCCGAGGTCTACCAGTTCGCGGAGCTGAGCGGGTTCGATCATTCCGGCGGCGAGGGAGGTGGCGCGGGGGCCGATGTCGCCGACGCTGACCACGGCGAGATCGAGTCCGGCGGCCATGGCGAAGAGGCGGTCGAGGCCGCATTTCTCGACCAGCCGGCGCTTGGTCTCCTCGGAGTCGACGATGGCCGGGGCGACCATGAGGTAGCAGTCGGCCCCGAAGCGGCTGGCGAGCCGCCAGGAGAATTCGAGCGGGTTGCCGGCCCGCGCCTCGACGATGCCGCCCAGCAGCGAGACGACGCGGACGCCGTCATGACGCGACGGGCGGAGCGCCGGCAGCGACGCCGTCAGCGTCCGCCCCCAGCCGACGCCGATGGTCATGCCGTCGGCGATGGTCTCGGAGAGGAACTGGCCGAGCGCCAGCCCGACGGCCTTCGCCGGTTCGCCGTCGACGACCGGCACGACGATCGCCTCGTCGAGCCCGAAGGCGGTCTCGAGGCGGGCCGCGAGGTCGACGGACGCGGCCTCGGCGGCATTGATCCAGATCTGGACGTCGCCGCGCTCGACCGCCTCGGCAAGGATGCGGATGACCGTGCCGCGGCTCACGCCGAGGCGCTCGGAGACCTCCCTCTGGGTGAGGCCCTGGTTGTAGTAGAGCCAGGCGGCGCGGACGCGGAGCCCGGCATCGTCCGATGCGGGGGGTGCCCCGCCGCTCCGCCTGAGCCGCGCCATCGCCGCCCGCGCCTCAGAGCCCGAGGCGGGCGAGGGCGCCGTCGTCCCAGTCGCAGACGCCGCGGCGGTTGTAGCCGGGCTCGGCGAGCAGTTCGCCGCGGATCACGTCGACGATGTCGTGGGCCTGGGGGAAGTAGGTCGACTCCATGTCGGCGCCGGGGACGATCCAGTTGGGCGAGCCGAGCACCCGCGGCGCTGCCTTGAGGTCGGCGAAAGCGAAGCGGGCGACATTGGCGGCGAGCGTCTGGAGGAACGAGCCGCGCTCGCTCGCCTCCGAGACGAGGAGGAGGCGCCCGGTCTTCTTCACCGAGGCCAGCAGCGGCGCGTAGTCGAAGGGGACGAGGGAGCGCGCGTCGACGATCTCGACCGACAGGCCGCGCTCGCGCTCGACCTCGTCCGCCGCCGCGACCGCTGCGTAGAGCGAGGGGCCGACCGTGAGCACCGTCACGTCGCTGCCCTCGCGCTTCACGTCGGGCACGCCGATCGGCACGCGGTAGTAGTCGGCCGGCACGCCGTCGGGCCGGAACAGCTCGGTGGTGTCGTTGAGGCGCTGGCTCTCGAAGAAGACGACGGGATCCTCGGAGGCGAGGGCCGAGGCCATCAGGCCCTTCGCGTCGTAGGGGGTGGCCGGGTAGACGACCTTGAGGCCGGGAATAAGGGCGACGAGGCCGGTCCAGTCCTGGGAGTGCTGGGCGCCGTACTTGCTGCCGATCGACGAGCGGAGCACGACCGGGAGCCTGAGCGCCCCGGCCGACATCGACTGCCACTTGGCGAGCTGCTTGAAGATCTCGTCGCCGGCCCGGCCGATGATCTCGGT
>JAEZEN010000582.1 GCA_023433185.1 Pseudomonadota bacterium
TGTCCCAGTAGCGGTAGCCGACCGAAGGGCCGTGCTGCCGGAATTCCAGCCGGACGAAGTCCGACGGCCCGAACGGCGCCTCGGCGAAGAGCTTCGCCGCGGCGAGCGGACCCGGGAAGTAGCGGTAGTTCTGGCTGACGGAGAGAACCCTGCCTGTCTCTGCGGCAAGATCGACCAAGGCCTTCGCCTCGGTCATCGAGGATGCGAAGGGCTTCTCCAGCATGACATGACGCCCGGCTTCGAGCGCCGCCTGCGCCACCGCGAAATGCGCCTCGGTGCGCACCGTGCCGAGGACGAGCGCGGCATCGGTGGCATCGAGCGCCGCCTCGAGATTCGGAAAGCAGCGCTCCGCGCCGATGCCGAGATCCGCCTGCAGGCGCTCCCGCGCTTCGTTCGAGGGATCGACATAGCCGACGACGTCGACGCCGGGCACCTTGGGCAGGACCGTCGAGGACCAGTTCAGTCCCCAATGCCCCAGCCCGACCTGGATGATCGTGGTCAGTGTTCTGCTCCGTCGTTGGGGGGGGGGATCCAGATCGCGCGGATCGCCCGAAGGTCAGGTATGGAGGACGCGCCCATAGGCCGAGAGAACGCTCTCGTGCATCGTCTCGGAGAGGGTCGGGTGCGGGAAGACCGCGTCGATGAGCTCCTGCTCGGTGGTCTCGAGGTTCATCGCGATCACGAAGCCCTGGATCAGTTCGGTGACCTCCGCGCCGATCAGGTGGGCGCCAAGCAACTGGCCGGTCTTCTTGTCGAAGACCGTCTTGCACAGCCCCTCCGGCTCGCCGAGGGCGATCGCCTTGCCGTTGCCGATGAAGGGGAAGCGGCCGACATTGACCTCGTAGCCCGCCTCCTTCGCGCGCTTCTCGGTCAGGCCCACGGAGGCGCCCTGCGGGTTGCAGTAGGTGCAGCCCGGGATCTTGAGCTTGTCCATCGCATGCGGGTGCTTGCCGGCGATGGCCTCGACGCAGATCACCCCTTCATGCTCGGCCTTGTGTGCGAGCATCGGCGGGCCGGCCACGTCGCCGATGGCGTAGATTCCGGGAACGCTGGTCTTGCCGTACGGATCGGCGACGACGATGCCGCGCTCGGTCTTCACGCCGAGCTTCTCGAGGCCGAGATTCTCGATGTTGCCGACGACGCCGACGGCGGAGATGACACGGTCGACGGTCAGGTCCTCCTTCTTGCCGTCCTTGGCCTCGATGGTCGCGGTGACGCTGTCCTTGCCCTTCTTGAGACCCGAGACCTTGGTCTCGGTGAGGATGCGGATGCCCTGCTTCTCGAAGCGCTTGCGGGCGGCCGCGGCGATCTCCTCGTCCTCGACCGGCAGGATCTGCGGCAGGATCTCGACGACGGTGACGTCGACGCCCATCGTCCGGTAGAAGGACGCGAACTCGATGCCGATCGCGCCGGAACCGACGACCAGGAGTGACTTCGGCATTTTCTCGGGCGCCATCGCCTCGAAATAGGTCCAGACGAGCTTTCCGTCGGGCTCGAGGCCCGGCAGCGCCCGCGGACGGGCGCCGGTCGCCACGATGATGTTCTTCGCCGTGTAGTCGCCGCCGCCCAGCGCCCCTTTGGGCGGGCTTTCCGAGGCCTTGACCGAGATCTTGCCGGGGGCGTCGATGGTGGCGGTGCCCCAGATCACGTCGATCTTGTTCTTCTTGAGGAGGAACTGGACACCCGCCGAGAGCTGGGTGGCGACGCCGCGCGAGCGCTTCACCACGGCGGCCGCGTCGTAGGCGACGTTGCTCGCCGACAGGCCGTAGTCCTTGGCATGCTCCATGTAGTGGAATATCTCGGCCGAGCGCAGCAGCGCCTTGGTCGGGATGCAGCCCCAGTTGAGGCAGATGCCGCCGAGATAGGACTTCTCGATCACGGCCGTCTTCAGGCCGAGCTGCGCGGCGCGGATCGCGGCCACGTAGCCACCGGGTCCCGAGCCGATGATGATCACGTCGTAGGAGTTGGCCATGTCAAGTTCCTCGAGAGTCCCTGAGCGTTTCTATTGGGCCGCGACGCGGGCGAACGTACCCTGGCCGTGCTGGTCGAAGAGGTCGATGGTCAGGCTGTCGGCGGATGCGCCGTCCGCCGAGGCGAACGCGGCCCGCACGGTGTGCTCACCCTCGTCGCCGAGACCGACGAAGTCGAACAGGAAGGCGTCGCGGTCGAAGTGGCGAAGCGCGAAGGGGCGCCTGCCGGGGCCGAGATGGAGCACCAGGCCACCGCTGCCGTCCAGCATCACCTCCGCATCGCCGTAGTAGTCGCTGGCATAGAGCCCGGCATAGGCCGCGGCCGGCATCGCGGGCGACGGCTCGGCCGGCGCCGTATAGGCATGCCGCGGGATCATCGCGGCGAAGGCCTCCTCGAGGAGCGGCAGGTAGTCCATCCTGGGTTCGCCGAGCTGGAGCGTATCGATGAAGGCGTTGGTGATCACCTCCGGGGCGCCGGTCGGGAAGGCGTTGGTCAGCACGACGATGCCGAAGCGGTCGGCCGGAAGCAGGGTCACCTCGGTCCGCGCGCCGAGCAGGAACGCGCCGGCGTGACTGAGGCGGATGGCGCCGTCGTCGCCGTAGTCGACGTTCCAGCCGAGGCCGTAGAACTGCGCGCGGCTGCCGTCGCGGCTGAGGCCGCGGACAACGTGCGGAAGGTGTGTCTCGGCGAGGGCAGCGGCGTCGACGACCTGCCGCCCCTCGAACATGCCGCCGTTCAGTTGCAGGATCATCCAGTTCGCCATGTCGCGGGCGGTCGAGCTCACGCCCCCGGCCGGTGACTGGGCGTCGGGATGACGCTCGAAGCGTGGCCTCGCGACGCCGTCCTCGATGGCGTGAATGAGGGCCCGGTTCTCGGCGGCGCGGAAGTCGGCATGCCGGGGGCTGGAGCGCGTCATGCCGAGCGGCGCGAAGACGCGCGCTTCGATGAGGTCCTCCCAGGTCGTCCCCGCCGCCATCGCGGCAGCCACCCCGGCCTCGGTGAGCATGAAGTTGGTATAGGCGTAGGAATCCCGGAACCCGCCGGTTGGCCGGAGGTAGCGGAAGCGGTGGAGGATCTCGTCGCGGTCGAAACCGAGATCCTCGAGCAGGTCGCCGGCCTGGGGCGGCATGCCGGTCCGGTGCGAGAACATGTCGGCGAGCGTCACCTCGCTCGTCACCCAGGGATCGAGCATGCGGAAGCCGGGATCGAGGTCCGCGCTGCGGCTGTTCCACGCAACCGTGCCGTCGCCGACGACGGCGGCCACCGCGGTCGAGGCGATCGGCTTGGAGACGGACGCAATCTGGAAGATCGTGTCGGCGTCGACGGCCGCGTCGGTGCCGGCCTCCCGCACCCCGTATCCCTTGACGTGGATCACCTCGTCGCCGACCACCACGGCGACGGCGATGCCCGGCACCGCGGTCCTGGCGAGCACGTCGTCGACGATGGCGTCGAGCTTCGGCAGCGCCGCCCGCACGGCCTCCGGGGTGATCTCGGCGGCAAGCGCCGGTGCGGCGACGAGGAAGGCGGTGGCCGAGAACAGCGCCGCAGCTACTCGCATTGGGCGTCTCCGACTTCGAGATCGAACTGCCGCGCGCCCACCATCGGCTCGGCAAGCGGAACGTCGACAATTCTCACCGTGACCGTGCAACGCTCCGTCCTGAGTTCGTAGACGTCGTCGCCTGCCGTGGTGATCGCAAGGATCGGCTCCTCGTACGCGAGCGCATCGTGGACGCGCGGATCGGACACGATGGTGCTGATCTCGCGGGCGCTCTGCCAGTAGGGCGGCAGGGCGGCGCCGGCGGCCGCCGCGCTCAACCCGAGCGCTGCCGCTGCCAGGGGAATCGTCGTGGAAGCCCGGATCATCGCCCCTTCCTCCCGTGTATTCGGTTGTTGAGATAGCATGCGGAACGTCCCATCCCTAGCTTGCCGGACGCACATCTGCCATGTCTGGGAGCCGAGAATCCGCCGGAGCGGTGGCTCGGCGAACCGTCGCGAAACCTTTGCCGTCGCGGCGTATCACTTGGCAGAGGCGCGCGGGGCGAAGCCTGGAAGGAAGTTCTGATGCGCCTCCTCGTCGTGGCGGACCTTCACTACTCGCTGCCCCAGTATGACTGGGTGGCCAGCGTCGCCGCGGATTTCGACGTGGTCATCATCGCCGGCGACCATCTCGACCTCGGTTCGTCCGTGGACGCGAGCGCCCAGATCGTCGTGATCGGACGGTACCTGGCCCGCCTCCGGGAGAAGACCCGCCTGATCATCTGTTCCGGCAATCACGACCTCGATTCGCGCACCAGTGAGGGCGAGAAGGTGGCCCGCTGGGTGCGGAGCGTGCCCGACACGATCCGCGACGGGCAGTCCGTCACCATCGGCGACGTGCTGTTCTCCGTCTGCGCCTGGTGGGACGGGCCCACCGAACAGGCCGCGATCGGCGAGCAGTTCCGCCGGGACGCCGCAGTCGAGAAGGCCACCTGGATCTGGGTCTATCACGCGCCCCCGAGCCAGTCTCCGACGAGTTGGGGAGGCAACCGGTCCTATGGCGATGTGGCGTTGACCGGATGGATCGAGGAATACCAGCCCGACATCGTCTTCGCCGGCCACGTCCACCAGGCGCCCTTCGTCAAGGAAGGCTCCTGGGTCGACCGGGTCGGCCGCACCTGGGTCTTCAATGCCGGCCATCAATACGGCGCTCCCCCCGCCCATCTCATCGTCGACACCGAGGCTGGCGAAGTTCTGTGGCTGTCCGCGGCAGGGAGCGAGACGGTGAAGCTGGACCGTCCGCTGGTGCGCCCGGTCGAGCGGCTGACCGCCGCGCCGGCCTGGCTCACATCCGCGGATCGTCGGTCCGTTCCGGGCCAGGACTGAAGTCCCTGCCCTGCTGAACCGTCAGCACCTCAAGGACCTCGCCCACCATCCCAAGATGATCGTCCCGGCCGTCGTATTGTCGCTTGACGTCGACGAGATACGTCGTCGCCGCGTTGAGGCGCTGCGCGAGCAGCCGGGCCAGATGGAACGCCAGTTCGGGATGCTCCCTGAGGAAGAGCGCCGCGTCGGGCGGGGCGCGGACGGTCACCGGGCTCCGGGCCACGACCGTGGCGGTATGGGGAAGGCCGAGGAGGGCCGACATCTCTCCGAAGACGGCGCCGGGATCGGCGATCGTGGCAACCATCGTGCCACCGCGCCTGACCTCAACCTCGCCATCTACCAGAATGAGGAGTCGGCCGGAGCGTTTCCCCTCTTCGAAGAGAACCGTGCCCGGCGCGCAGAGTTCAGTCGGGGCATCGCCGCAGGTCGCGAGGATGCCGGACGCCGTGTCGATGATCATCGCTCTCGCCTGTCCTCGGGCGTCACGCGTCGCGCAAGTCCGGGCTTGCAGGAGCGCGCTCGCCCCGCCCGGATTGGGATTCCGTCCCCTTGAGCGTGTGCGACACGCACGAAGTCCCTCGTTGTGCAGTGCCATAATAACGGATTTCCACCGGAACGCGAGAAAATTGCGGGGAGCGAGGCTTGTAAAGCGCCTCGCGTCGTGTCTATGCAGCCCGCGCTCCCAAAGCGGTTTGGGAGGTGGCTGACGTCCGTGGAGCAACGCGCATGGCGATCCGTACCGTAGTCTGGGGTGAGAACATTCACGACCGCGAGAACAGCGTGGTTCGCGAAATCTATCCTCATGGGATGCACGGCGCGATCGCCGATGCCCTCAACGAGGACCCGTCGATCGAGGCGACCACCGCGACGCTCGAACAGCCCGAGCACGGCCTTTCGGTCGAACGGCTCGCCAATACCGACGTCCTGACGTGGTGGGGACATCGCGCCCACGGCAAGGTCGAGGACGCCATCGTCGACCGCGTCGCCGAGCGCGTATGGCAGGGAATGGGACTCATCGTGCTCCATTCTGGCCACTTCTCGAAGATATTCAGGAAGCTCATGGGCACGCCCTGCGCCCTCAAGTGGCGCGAAGCGGGCGAGAAGGAGCGGGTCTGGGTCATCAATCCCGGCCACCCCATCGCCCAGGGCCTGGATGCGAGTTTCGTCGTGCCCCAGACCGAGATGTACGGCGAGCCCTTCGTGGTGCCGGAGCCGATGGAGACGGTGTTCATCAGCTGGTACGACGGCGGGGAGGTCTTCCGCTCCGGTCTCACGTTCCAGCGCGGCGCCGGGCGGATCTTCTACTTCTCGCCGGGCCACGAGGTCTACCCCATCTACCATGACCGGAACGTGCGCCAGGTGCTGCGGAACGCCGTGAAGTGGGCGGCCAACCCCTCCCCGGCATGGACCACGGTGTCGACTGCGCCGAACGTGCCGACCGAAGTCGCACCGGAGCCCCTCACCCAGCGCGGCCCGAGCCTGCACGCCGCCGGCGAGGAAGGCTTCAAGTAGCCCCTCCGGCCGAGGTCGACCTTCATGCGTATCCTGATCCTGGGCACGGGCAGCATGGCCAAGGCCCATGCCGCGGCCTTCGCGGCCGAGCCGGACGTCGAGGTGGGGGCGGCGGTCGAGCCGAACCATGATCGGCTCGTCCGGTTCTGTGAGGACCATGGCATCCCCAACCGCTTCGCGAGCCTCGACGAGGCGATCGCGTGGGACGGGTTCGATGCCGCGGCGAACGTGACGCCAGACGCCGTCCACTACCCGACGACGATGCAGTTGATCGCGGTCGGGAAGGACGTGTTCTGCGAGAAGCCGCTGGCCACGGACTATCCCCATGCCCGCGAAATGGCCGACGCGGCCGACGCCGCCGGGGTGATGAACATGGTCAATCTCACCTACCGGTCATCCCCCGCCGTGCAGAAGGCCCGTGAGATCGTACTTTCCGGCGGGATTGGACAGATCCGGCACCTCGACGCCTCCTACCTGCAGAGCTGGCTCGTCGCCAGGACCTGGGGCGACTGGCACACCGAGGAGAAGTGGCTCTGGCGGCTGTCGAGCGGACACGGCAGCAAGGGCGTGATCGGCGACATCGGAATCCACATCGTCGACTTCGCGAGCTACGCCGCCGCAAGCGACATCACCTCGCTCAACAGCCGGATGAAGACGTTCCAGAAGGCGCCCGACGACCGCATCGGCGAATACACCCTCGACGCCAACGATTCCTTCGTGATCACCGTCGAACTCGCCAACGGCGCCCTCGGCCCGATCCAGGCGACGCGCTGGGCGACCGGCAACCTCAATGATCTGCGCCTCGGCCTTTACGGCGACAGCGGCGCCCTTCGGGTCTTCACGGACGGAAAGACGTCGTCGCTCGACATCTGCGAGGGCCTCGACATCGAAACCCAGACCTGGCGGAGCGTCGAATGCCCGTCCGTGCCCACGAACTACCAGCGCTTCGCGGAGGCCTGTCGGACACGCGTCAATGGCGATCCCGACTTCCGGCGCGCGGCCAGGGTTCAGCAGGTCCTGGACCTCAGCTTTTCTGCCAACGGACTGGGCACTCTCGTCCTCGAGTGAGCAGGCGGGACAGTAGCCGTTGCCGATGCACCACACTCAAGCGGAAAAGCCGCGCTCTCACGCGGCGTTGACCGCCTCACGGCTTGCCCGGCAACGGCTTATTAGGCAGAAAGTGTGAAATATGCGGAGTGATAGCGCGTATTTCTCCTGATTCATGGGTGTGATCCGATGCGGAAGCCTCTTCTCCTTGCCCTTGGACTGGCCGTGATGGCGACAGCCGGCATGGTCACCGCCGATGCCGCGGTGAAGACCTATTGGGACCAGGCCAGCGGCAAGTGGATGAAGTACGACACCAATTCCCGCAAGGCAGCGCCGCTATCGCCGAATACCGGCAACACGACCCAGATGGGCAAGCCGCAGCAGACCTTCCGCAATTCGAATCCGGTTCCGCGCACGACGATCGACTACAACGGGCCGTTCAAGCCCAACACCATCGTCGTCAATACCGCGGAGCGGCGCCTTTACTACATCATGCCGAACGGCAAGGCCCTGAAGTACGGGGTCGGTGTCGGCCGCGACGGCTTCACCTGGTCCGGCGTGGATACGATCTCGCGGAAGGCCGAGTGGCCGGGCTGGACGCCGCCTCCCGAGATGATCGCGCGCGAAAGGAAGAAGGGCCGCATCCTTCCGGCCCACATGAAGGGCGGCATCGACAATCCGCTCGGCGCCCGCGCCCTCTATATCGGCGGCACGCTCTACCGCATCCACGGCACGACCGAGCCCTGGACGATCGGCACGGCGGTTTCGTCCGGCTGCATCCGCCTCACCAACGACGACGTCACCCACCTGTACGAGCGGGTGAAGGTCGGAACCCGGGTCGTCGTGCTGCGCGGCGACGAGTCCGCCAGCCGACTCGCGGCGCTTGCCAATCCGCCGCCGCCGAAGAAGGAGATCGTCATCGCCGAGGCCCGCATCAAGGACGATGCGCTCGAGAGCCTGGGCATCGGCATCGGTGTTGCGGTCGCCGGGACCATCCCGGTCGAGGCCGCCTCCCCGGAGACCACGGCGAGCGTCGAGCCGGTGGCGGCACCCGAACCCGTTGCCTCGGAGCCGGCCGTCGCGGAGGTGACCGAGGCTACCGTGAAGGACGACGACATCGCAGCCGCCCTGCCCCGGGCGGAGGACGTTGCCGAAGATGTCGCGGTGACGGAGGCCGTCGACATCGACGAGACCCCCGCCCTTCCCGTCGACGAGGCCGCCAAGGACGACGCGGCCCGTGAGGCCGTGGCGGTTGTCGCGGCCGAGCCGGAGGCGGTCCAGCCCGAGGAGGCTGCAGCCGTCGTCGAGACCGAGCAGGTTGACGCCGACGTGACCCCGAATGCGGTGGAAGCGGTGGTCGTCGTCGAAGAGCCGGCGAACGTCGACGCCCTGCCCGAGGCCGCGGCGCCCGCGACGGTCTCCGACCCGATCGCAAAGGACGACGGGCTGGCGACCGAACTCGGCGGCAAGGCCATCCCGATCAACGGTGCTCCGAAGCTCCCGGACGACACCGCGGCGGCTGTCACGCTGGCCGAGCCGGCGACCGTCGCGAACTGATCCCCCCTACCTTCGGGGCAATCTCGGGGCCGCTCACCTCAGGGTG
>JAEZEN010000038.1 GCA_023433185.1 Pseudomonadota bacterium
GGCATGGGCGTTGGCCTGGCGGCGGTAGAACTCGCAGCGCTCCGTCTCCTTCTTGAAGCCGGTGATGCCCTCGGCGCGGCCCGGATCGACGCCGATCACGTCGACGGTGCCGGTGGCGAGAACCCGCTCGAACTGCTCGAGCGTCCACTCGCGCTCGCCATAGGCGATGCGGGTCGTCGTCTTGGCGCGGAGGTTGGCGTAGCCCTCGGGGTCCCAGGCGCCGAGCGGCTCCTCGATCCAGGCGAGGTCGTACTCCTCCATTGCCCGGGCCCGGCGCACCGCGTCGGTCACGTCCCACTTGATGGCGATGCCGTTGTCGATCATCAGCATGCGGTCCGGGCCGAGCACCTCGCGCATCGCCTTCACGTAGGCGACGTCGCGGTCGTGCTCGTAGCCGAGCCGGGCATTGCCGCGCTTGCCGAAGCCGGTCTTGAGTCCCTGGTAGCCGTCCTCCATCCACTTCGCCGTCTCGTCCGCCATCTCGGGTATGGACTCGTAGTGGGCATGGCACGAGGCGATGACCGGCAGCCGGTCGTGGACGCAGCCGCCGAGCAGATCGAGGACGCTCGCGTTCAGCGCCTTGCCCTTGAGATCCCACAGCGCGATGTCGATCGCCGCGGTCGCATAGGAGGCGATGCCGCCGTGATAGCCGTACCACCAGGCCTGCTGCTTGTTCTGCCGCCACAGGGCCTCGGTCTGCACCGGGTCCTTGCCGATCAGGTTGGGGGCCATGCCCTCGATGATCGCCTTGGCGGCGAAGTTGGCCTCGGGGAACTGGGTGATCGACTCGCCCCAGCCGACCTGCCCGTCATCCGCGGTGATCTTGGCGAGGCAGAGGTGGCGGAGCGCGTTGAAGTCGTTCGGCTCCGGATAGCTGACCGGAATCGCTTCGACCCTGGCAATCTTCATGTGCGTGGAACTCCTAGCCGATCGCGCCGCGGAACAGCGGCATGCCCTCGACGCCGACCTCGACCCGGACCAGCCGCCCGGTCATCGCCGAACCGGTGACGTCGAACGGACCCATGTCGCAGAGATAGAGGACGCCGCCCTTGCCGAAGCAGCAGTTGAGGATGGTGCCGCCCGAATCGAGGAAATCGACCGCCTTGCCGTCGCGGTCGATGATGTCGACGCCGCCTGCGGCCACGGCCGTGATCCAGAAGTTGCCGTCGACGTCGATCTTGAGTCCGTCCGGGATGTGGCCCTCGGGCAGGGTGTGGATGACGCTCTTCCTGCCGTCGGGCGTGCGGCGGACGACGCGCAGCGTGTAGGACTCGACCCAGACGATCGACCCGTCCGGCTCGGCGACGATGCCGTTTGGATAGACGTGGTCGAGTTCCTCGACGATGTGGGCGGTGCCGTCCGTCTCGATGCAGACGATGCGGCCGGGATGGGGCCTGGTGTCGGGCGCCCAGTCTCCGGAATCGGTGAACCAGAGGCGCCCGTCAGGGGCGAAGACGAGGTCGTTGGGACCGTGGAAAGCGTGCCCGTCGGCCTCGGTGACGAGGATCTCGACCTTGCCGTCGGATCTCGTCTTCTGAATCGACGGCGGCCGGTGTTCGGGCGCCACCCACGATCCGACATTGGGTGTCTGGGTCGAGTAGACGCAGCCGTCGGTGCCCAGCATGCAGGCGTTCGGCCCCCCGCCGACGAAGGCGAAGGTTCCGGCCTTGCCGGTCCAGGGGTCCCACACCCCGATCTCGCTGGCATAGGTGTTGGCGTAGATCACGCGGCCGTCGTCGAGCTCGTAGGGCCCCTCCGGGTGCCCGAGCCCCGTGGCGCAGATCGTCATCGGCTTCTTCATGGTCTTCCTCCCGTTCCGGTCACCACGTCACCATGCCGCCGGTATAGTTGATCGCTTGGCCGGTCATGTAGCCGGCCTCCTTCGAGAGCAGGAACCAGATCAGCCCGGCGCATTCCTCCGCGGAAGCGCCGCGGCCGAGCGGGACGGTCCTGTTGCGGGCCGCGCCGAGGTCGGCGGCGCTCATGCCGCGCAGCGCCCCCACCGTCTCGAGCACCGCCTCCTGCATCGGCGTCTCGACGATGCCGGGGCAGATGGCGTTGACCCGCACCGGGCGCGCCGCGAGCGCGTGGGCGAAGGAGCGCGTGATCGAGAGGATCGTCGTCTTCGACGCCGCATAGGTCGCCACTTCGACCGTCGTGGCGAGCTTGGCCGAGGACGAGGAGAGGTTGACGATGGCCCCGCCCGGCGTCATCCGCGGGCCGATCCTCTGGCAGAGGAAGAAGATCGCCTCGGCATTGATCGTCTGGACCCGCCGCCATTCCTCGACGGTCACCTCGGTGATCGGCTTGATCAGGATGATGCCGGCAGCGTTGACCAGGTAGTCGAGCCCATCCCCGCGCGCGGCGACGCGGTCGCGCTCCGCCGGCTCGCCGAGGTCGGCGACCATCGTCTCACAGCCCGCCGCGGCGAGTGCGGCGAGGCCGTCGGCGTCGCGGTCGACGGCCAGCACCGCCACGCCCTCGGCGAGCAGACGCAGGGCGGCGGCCCTGCCGATGCCCCGTGCCGCTCCGGTGACGATACCGCGCGCCGCTCCTGTCGACGTCAAACCGCATTCCTCCCGCGCGCCGCGCTCTCCCCTCGCGCGGCAGCATTATTGAAACGTTATCATATCGCGGGCGGGCGGCAAGGCCAATTCGTTGCGTCCGATGTCGCGACCAGGTGCTCGCGGATCCCCCGGCCGGCCGGCCAAATCCGCGAGCAAGGCCCAGCAACTTCAGGACATGCGGAAGCGTCGACCGCCGAGCCGGTGCGCCTGGGATCGCCCTTGCCAAGAAACCGGGCGAGGGTTATGCATGGAAACGATATCATCAGTTTGCGGGCCGCGCTGGGGTCCGCGAGGGGCGCCGGTTACTCATGGCAAATCCGCGGATCGCCGTCATTCCGGGCGACGGAATCGGCAAGGAAGTCGTGCCCGAGGGCATCCGCGTGGTCGACGCCGCAGGGCGCAAGTGGGGGTTCTCAATCGACTGGGAAACCTTCGACTGGAACTGCGAGTACCACGAGCGCCACGGCCGCATGATGCCTGAGGACGGGCTGTCGCGCATCGCCGGCCACGATGCCATCTTCCTCGGCGCGATCGGATGGCCGAACGTGCCCGACCCGGTATCGCTGTGGACGCTGCTGATGCCGATCCGGCGCGACTTCCAGCAATACGCCAATGTCCGTCCGGTCCGCCTGTTCGACGGCGTGCCGTCGCCGCTCGCCGGCAAGATGCCGGGCGATATCGACATGCTGATCATCCGCGAGAACAACGAGGGCGAGTATTCCGAGATCGGCGGCCGGCTCTACAAGGGCACGGACCACGAGCTCGCGCTCCAGGAGTCGATCTTCACCAGGTTCGGCGTCGACCGGATCATGCGCTACGCCTTCGCCCGCGCCGCCGAGCGGCCGCGGAGGTCGGTGACGGCCGCGACCAAGTCGAACGGCATCATTCACACGCTGCCGTTCTGGGACGAGCGCTTCAAGGCGATCTCCGCCGAGAACCCCGGGATCGCGACTGCGCAGTACCACATCGACATCCTCGCCGCGCATTTCGTGCTGCGGCCGGAGCGCTTCGACGTGGTGGTGGCGAGCAACCTCTTCGGCGATATCCTGTCGGACCTCGGCCCGGCCGTCGCCGGCACGATCGGCATCGCGCCCTCGGGCAACATCAATCCGGAGCGGCGATTCCCCTCGATGTTCGAGCCGGTGCACGGCTCGGCGCCGGACATCGCGGGCCGCAACATCGCCAACCCCATCGGCCAGATCTGGTCGGGGGCGATGATGCTCGAGCATCTCGGGCGGAAGGACGCCGCCGACGGGATCGTCGCGGCGATCGAGCGCGTGCTTGCGAGCCGCGCGGTGCTGACGCCCGACATGGGCGGCAGCGCCTCGACCACCGACATGGGCATGGCCGTGGCGGACGCGCTTTAGGAACGGACGAGAACCTGGCGGCCGGGGAGGGGCGCCGGGTCACCACGCGGGAGGAAGGACATGGCGGCGATCCCGTTCATCGACACCCACTTCCATCTTCACACCATGCTCCACCCGACCCTCCGCTACGGCTGGCTGGAGCGCGACGCGGTGCATCCGCTCCTCGGCCCGATCCATTCGATCAAGCCGCCGCAATACGACATCGAGGACTACATCGCCGAGATCCGGTTCGCGAACGTGCCGAAGGCGATCCACGTC
>JAEZEN010000081.1 GCA_023433185.1 Pseudomonadota bacterium
CGGACCGAGGCGAGCCGCGCCGGCCTGTCGGTCGATGCCTGGGTCGCGAGCGTCGTCGAGCAGGCGCTGACCGACCAGGCGCCCTGATCCCGCCGGTCTGACGGGTCTCCTGCAGTCTGAGCCGAGCCGGCTTCGGACTGCAGGCGAACCGGCCGCCGGCCGCGCCGATCCGCCGGCCGATGCGAACGGCGGCATTGTCGACCGTCTGCCGGCGCCGTGCGTCGCGGCGGCTCAGCCGGAGGGGGACTGCCTCTCCCTTTCCTCATGCAGTCGTCCCACCTGGCCGACGATGTAGACCAGCACGGAGGTCGACCAGCCAAAGGTGAAGAGACCGGTGAGGGCGATGATCGGGCTGATCAGGCGGTATCCGTCCGGCATGTAGACCGAGCCCTCGCCGAGGGTCGTGTAGGCCTCGAGGACGTAGAAATATGCGTCGCGATAGCCCGAGATCAGTCCCGCCTGAACGAGGGCCGTGGCCCAGAGGTGCGTCTCGGCGAAATGCAGCGCGACGATCAGGCCGATCGTGACCGCCGTCAGAAGACCCGCGTGCCAGCGCGGCGACTGCGGCGTCTGCCGCGCGATGTGGGTCGAAAAGAACTTCGATATCCGGCCCAGACACACGCCGTGGATGCCGATGACGATGGCGAGGAACAAGGTGGCGAGAGCGATCTCCACCGCAGGGTTCGTGACGACGTCCTGCATGCCGGCCTGAACGGAGGCGGCAACGGGGGGCGTCATGGAAGGCGTGGCGTCGGACTGGGCGGTGGCAAGCGCGACGGTCGTCATCTGGAAGGTCTCCGAATCGGCCCTCGGTTATGTGGAGAGACGGCGCGCCTGTCCATCACATCCCGCCCGGCCGCGCCTCGCATGCCTCCGGAGGCCGCCGAGGAGGCGCCGTCCTTCTTCAGGAGATGCTCCCCACCGTCTTGTGCCGGTGCGGCTTTCATGAACCCACGCCCCGCGGGACCGACATCCCACTCGGGACAGGTCGGCGTCAGGTCGCCTGCATCCGGGCCGGCGGGGGTCAGCGGCCCGCCAGGATGAGGTCCGCCGCCTTCTCGGCGATCATCACCACCGGCGAGGCGGTGTTGCCGGAGGTGATCGTCGGCATGATCGAGGCGTCCACCACCCGGAGCCCGTCGATTCCGTGGACGCGGAGCCGCTCGTCGACCACGGCGCCGTCGTCGCGGCCCATCCGGCAGGTGCCGCCCGGGTGGAAGATGGGTGTCGCTATGTTGCCGATGGCCAGCATCAGGTCGTCGTCCGACACGACCGCGGGGCCGGGCAGCAGCTCCTCCGGGGCATAGCGGGCGAGGGCCCTCGCCCCTGCGGGCCGGCGGGCCTGCCGCACTGCGGCGAGCGCGACGGTCCGGTCCCGTTCGGCGCTCAGGTAGTTGAGCCGGATCGCGGGCTGGGCGGCCGGGTCGCGGCCCCGGATGTGGCAGTCGCCGCGGCTCTCGGGGCGGAGATTGCAGACCGAAACCGTCACGGCCGGGTAGGGATGAAGCGGGTCGCCGAGCCTGTCGGTCGAGAGCGGCTGGACATGGTATTCGAGGTTGGGGCTGCCGACCGTCTCGTCGCTGCGCGAGAACATGCCGAGCTGGCTCGGCGCCATCGACAGCGGTCCCGTGCGGAAGAGGGCGTATTCGGCCGCCATCGAAACCTTCCCCCACCGGCTGTTGGCGAGCTGGTTGAGTGTGCGGGCGCCGGTCACCCGGAACACGGTGCGGATCTGGAGATGATCCTGGAGATTGCGACCGACCCCGGGCAGGGCGTGCCGGATGGCGATGCCGTGCGGGGCGAGCACCGCGGGATCGCCGATGCCGGACAGTTCGAGCAGCTTGGGGGAGTTGATCGCGCCGGCGGCGAGGATCACCTCGGCCCCGGCGCTTGCGACCGCGTCGCGGCCGTCGGCGACGTAGCGCACGCCGGCCGCGCGGCGGCCGTCGAGGTCGATGCCGGTGACCAGCGCACCGGTGACGACCCGAAGGTTCGGTCTGTTCCTCGCCGGGCGAAGGAAGGCCTTCGCCGCCGTCCACCGGATGCCGTTCCGCTGGTTGACCTCGAAATAGCCCGAGCCTTCGTTGTCGCAGTCGTTGAAGTCGTCCCGGCGCGGTATGCCGATCTCCTCCGCCGCGTCGCGGAAGGCCTCGAGGATGTCCCAGCGGAGCCGTTGCCGCGCCACCGCCCATTCGCCGCCGGCGCCGTGGAGGTCGCTCGCCCCGCGGAAGCTGTCCTCCGAGCGCCGGAAGTAGGGCAGCACGTCGGTCCAGCCCCATCCGGCATTGCCGAGCTGGCGCCAGTGGTCGTAGTCGGCGGCCTGGCCGCGCATGTAGATCATGCCGTTGATCGCGGTGCAGCCGCCGAGCACCCGGCCGCGCGGATAGGCCAGCGTCCGGCCGTTGAGGCCGGCCTCGGCCTCGGTCCGCATCATCCAGTCCGTCCGCGGGTTGCCCATGCAGAAGAGGTAGCCGACCGGCACGTGAATCCAGGGATAGCGGTCGCGGCCGCCGGCCTCGAGCAGGAGGACGCGCGTCGCCGGATCCCGGCTGAGCCGGTTGGCGAGCACGCAGCCGGCGGTGCCGCCGCCGACGATGACGTAGTCGTACCGCCCTTCGATCCGAGTCGCCCCGGCCATGTCAGCGTCCCCCGCGGCTCGCCTCGATCCGCCGCCAGACCGGCGCCATCGCCTCCCGGATCAGGCTCCAGGTCTCATAGCGCGCCGCGTAGTGCGCCGTCATCGCCCGATCGGGCAGGAAACGCCGGCGGGGCGCCGCCATCGCCCGGACGCCGGCCGACAGGTCGGCGAAGAGCCCGGCCCCCACCCCGGCGGCGACCGCCGCGCCGAGGGCGCCCGTCTCCTGGCAATCGGAGACCTCGATGGGCACGCCGAGGACATCGGCGAACATCGCCGGCCAGACCGCGCTCCGCGCGCCGCCGCCCGACAGGATGGCGCCGGTGAAGGGGACGCCGCCGGCGCGCAGCGTCTCGACATGGCGCCGGTGCTCGAAGGCCACGCCCTCGAACAGGGCACGGGCCAGGTGGCCCTCGCCGTGCCAGCCGGCGATGCCGTAGAACCCGGCTCGCATCGCCGCATCGAGGCGCGAGCCATGGAGATAGGGGTGGAAATAGGGGTCGTCCGGCGCCGGCGTCACGGCCGACGCCCGCCGGCCGGCATCACCATAGGGATCGGCGGCATCGCCGTTGCAGAATTCGCGGACGTACCATTCGAGGTTCGCCGCCGAGGTCGCGCTCGATTCAATGGCGAGCCAGCGGGTCCTGTCAAAGCTCGACTGCATGAAGACCGGCGGCTGGTCGATGGGATTGTCCAGCACCACCTGGTTGATGCCCCAGCTCCCGGCGATGATCGAGGCCTGGCCGGTTTCCGCCACGCCCGAGCCGAGGGCGCTCGCCACCACGTCGAAAAGACCCGCAATGACCGGCGTGCCGGCCTTCAAGCCCGTCGCTGCCGCCACGTCGGGCGTCACCTGCCCTGCAATGTCGGCGCTTTCAAGCAGGTCGGGCAGCATGGGCATGGCATCGGCCAGGCCGTAGAGGTCCATCAGGTCGGCGTCGTAGCTCCGGCCCGGCACCGAGATCAAGCCGCAGCCGGACATGTCGGTGGTTTCGCTGACCCGCGCGCCGGTCAATTGCCCGACCACGAAATCCTTGCACAGCAGCACCGTGCCGATCTGGCTGTAGAGTTCGGGCCGGTGGCGCTTGACCCAGGCCAGCAATGTCGGGGTCTGGGCCGACCAGGGGCCTTGCCGGCAGATTGGATAGGTGCGGCTGCCCAGGTCTTGTGCCGCCCATTCGCCGACCAGGTCCACGGCGCGGGTATCGAGCGACTGGATGCCGATCAGCGGCTTGCCTGCGCGATCGAGGGCGTAGAGCCCATTGCCGTGGCCGGCGCAACCGATGGCGCGGATATGTGCCGGGTCGATGCCGGCCCTGGTGATGCAGGCAGAAATGACATTGACGGCATTGGACCAGAGTTCGCCCAGATCCCGCTCGACATGGCCGGGGGCGGGGAGGCTCGCATGCCCATCCTGCGCGACAACGGCCAGATCGCGACCGTCGGCGCCATCGAACAGGGCGGCCTTGATGACAGTATTGCCTGCGTCCAGGCCCAGCAGATAGTCGGGCATGACCCTATCCTCGTTCGTAGATTGACCAGGCATCGGCACCGCTGGCGCTATCGTGGACCAGGGCCATCAGGCCGCGCACCACGGCGCCGGGATTGGCGTGCTGGTAGATGTTGCGGCCATAGACCATCCCCATGGCGCCCTGGCGCATCAGCGCCGCAGACTTGTCGAAAACGGCGCGGAGGTCTTCCTTGCCGCCACCGCGCACCAGCAC
>JAEZEN010000108.1 GCA_023433185.1 Pseudomonadota bacterium
CCATGGCGGCATAGCGCCAGCCGAGCACGTCGAGGTCGAGGAGGTTCCATTCGCCGGCCGGGAGAACGCGGATGCCGGTCCGGGTGCGCGATTCGAGCAGTCCCTTGGCGGCGAGCGACTTCACCGCCTCCCGGATCACCGACCGGCTCGCCCCGAATTCCCGGCCGAGATCGGCCTCGTTGGGAAAGGGGTCGCCGGGCGCGAGGTCGCCCCGGACGATACGGCTGCCGAGCGCCTCGACGACATGGGCGAAGCGATTCTGCTTGCGGTTGGCACCGAACAGGACCGTTGGGCTCAGCGTCAGCATCGGGCCGCTCGTAGAAAGAGACATCAGCGATTTTATCAGACAAAAGCCGTCCATCGGCAAACTTTGTGCATGCATGCCGTTTGCGGCTGTGGTGCGCGTCGCCTCGGGACGGTAAACGGCGCCATGGCCCGTCGTCTTCGCGTGATCGCCCTGCTCGCGTACCTCCTGGCCCCCGCCGGTCCCGCCGCCGCCGAGCCGGGCGCACTGCCGGGCCTGCTCGATCGCGTCGAACTGTGGCTCGAACTGCCCGCCCAGCGCCGCCTTGCCACCCTCAAGGAAGCCCCGGGCGTGGCGCTGGCGCCGTTCGTCACCGACGGCTGCAGCGGCGGCCTCTCGGCGGGCTGGGAATTCGCGGTCCGGCACGTCCCCGCCCTTGCCGGCATCCACGGCGACCATCCGCCATGGGAGCACTGCTGCGTCGCCCATGACCGCGTCTACCATGCCGCGCCGGGCGCCGACGCCGAGGAGAGCTTCCATGCCCGCCGTGCCGCCGACGCGGCGATGCGCGCCTGCGTCCTCGCCGAGGGACAGGCCCGGAAGGCGACGCTGATCGAGGACTACGGCGTGAGTGGCGGGACGGTCGACCTGCTCTATGACGGGATCGCGGGGGCGATGTACCGTGCCGTTCGCCTTGGCGGCGCGCCCTGCACCCCCCTCCCGTGGCGGTGGGGCTACGGCTGGCCGATGTGCGGACGGGCCTCGCGGTGATCGAGATCGCCGGAATCCGCTATGCCTTCCACGGCCACGCCATCGTCTCGGCGGACGACCGCATCGCCGACGCCACCGGCCGGACCCCGCCGGGTCTGCGCATCGCTGCCGACTGGGCGCGCTTCCAGGCGGCGCTCGACCGGTCGGTGTTGACGGTCGTCGGCCGTCTCGGCCACGAGGCGAATCCCAACCGTCGCGGCCGCAACCGCCTTGTCCTGTCGTCCGGCGCCGCCGGGGTCGAGCGGCGTGATGACGCCTGGTGGTGGAATCCCGCCGCGGCGCCGCTTGCCAAGGCGCTGGCGCTGGCCGCGCCCCAGGGCGGGCTCGTCGCCGTGCCGGGTGGGCGGCGGGTCTTCGACCTGTTCCTCGAGATCGGCTACGATGAGTTCCACCTGACGCGGGTCGACCATGTGCGGCTGGGCGCCGGCGTGCCGCTCTTCAGCGCGGTGGCGTCGGGCTCGGACGCCGAGGCGGTCCTTGCCGCGCACGGCCTGGTCGCCGGCCCGCCCCTGCCGCTCGAGCCTGGCGTGCGCCTGGTCTTGTGGCGGAAGCCTTGACGCATGGCCCGCATCGCCGGACAGTCGGTCGGTCAACGGAGCGCCGGCCATGGATGTCCGCGGCATTCTCAATGCGACCGCCTTCTTCAATGTCGTGCTCGACGCAGGGCAGCTCGATGCCCTGGCGGAGGGTGTGAAGGTCGTGCAGTTCGCGAAGCGCGACGTGATCGTCCGCGAGCGGGAACTCGGTCAGTCGATGTTCGCTCTCGTCGAGGGCAAGGTCACGGTCGCCAAGCACACCCCCCAGGGCGATGAGGTGGTGGCGACGCTCGGGCCGGGCGACGTGGTCGGCGAGATGTCGCTGTTCACCGGCGAGCGGCGGAGCGCGACGGTGACGGCCGCCGGCAAGGTCACGGCCCTCGAGATCACCAAGGCGGCGCTGCAGCCTATCCTTGCCGCCGCTCCGAAGCTGACCGACCGCTTCGCAGCCCTCGTCGAGCAGCGCCATGCCGAGCTCTCCAGCCGTAACCGCGAGGCGCGCCGCTTCCTCAGCATCGGCATCGGCAAGAGCGAGATCGCGGCGCGGATGACGGCCTTCTATCGCAGCTGACGGTCGGCTCCGCGGTCCGCCTCGGCAGCGTCGAGCCAGCGCAGGACCGCCTGGGCGACGCGCGGCACCAGCGACGGCGCGACCAGCCAATGGCCGGCGCCGTCGACGATGTCGAGTGCCGCTCCGTGCTTCCGGGCAATGCCTTCGCCGACATGGACGGGGACCAGGCGGTCGGCGCTGCCGTGGATCACGAGGACGGGACAGCGGACGGTGCGCCGGCCGACATGGGCATGGCCGAGCGCGAGCTGGCGATAGACCCGCCCGGATTCGGCGACGAAGCCGTCGGCGATCGCGTCCTGCTCGATCCGCGGCAGGTCATGGAGCGCGAGCCGTCGGACAGCGCCGCGCGTCGGCCGGAAGGGCAGGCCGGCGACGACGAAGGGCGCCACCAGGGGAACGAACGGCAGCGCGTGAGCCGTGACGGGCACCCGGCCGGCCGGCAGCGGCGCGACCAGGACGAGCGCCCTGGCCCGCTCTTCGGCGGCGAGCAGGCGCGCGATCAGGGCGCCCATGGAATGGCCGACGAGGATCGGCTTCCGGGCGGTGTCCGACACCGCCTGCCGCATGGCCAGGACGTAGTCGTCGAAGCCAAGCCCCCGGAGCGCGCGCCGCTCGCCGGGCGCGTGGCCGGGCAGGGCCGGGGCGGTGCAGGCGTAGCCGGCCGCCCGGAACGCTTCGCGCCAGGCGTCCAAATGCGCGGGCTGGCTGCACGCGCCGTGGATCAGGACGACGGGCGGCACGGCGGTCACCCGCATCTTCCTAACCGCCTTTCGGCCGCTCCTCGCGCAGAGCCTCGGTCACGGCGCGGAAGAGGGGCATCGCGGCGAGCGCCTCGATGTCCACGGGCAGCTTCCGGCGCCAGTTAGGGTGCTCGTCGACGGTGCCGGGGATGTTGACCTGCTCGAGCGCGCCGGCGAGATCGTCGGCCGCCACCGCGACCAGCCGGGACGGCGTGCGTGCGATGAACCTGTGGATCGCGATCGCCAGCGCTTCGGGCAGCGCGACATCGGGCTCGGCCTCGGCATGCATCACGCCGGCGAGCGCGGGCGGCAGCAGGCCCTCGGCTTCCAGTCGGCCGAGGAGCCGCCGCCGTTCATGCGCCCGGTCCGCCTGTTCGCGCGGCAGCGCGTCGGGCGCCGGCAAGCCGAAGCCGGCGCGGGTGGCGAGGTCATGGCCGCTCCACCAGCCGGCAAGGGTCTGGGTATCGTGGGTGGTGACGCAGGCGAAAGCCGCGCGAGGATAGGCGCTGGCCGGGAGGAAATGATCGTCGCGCTTCTCGAAGAAGAGGACGCGGTAGCCCTGGATGTCGGCCTGGTTCATGGCATCGCGGAAGCCGTCGGGGACGATGCCGAGATCCTCGCCGATGACGATGGCGTGGCGCGCCTGCGACACCTCGGCGACGGTGCGGACGAGGTCGGCGAAGGGATAGCAGACATAGGCGCCGTCGGCGGCGGTGAAGCCGCTCGCGATCCAGAAGAGGCGGTAGAGGCTCATCGCATGGTCGATGCGGAGCGCCCCGGCATGGCGCAGGACCGAGTCGAGCGCATCGCGGATCGGGCGGATCTTCCGCTCCGCAAGCACGGCGGGCGCGATCGGCGAGAGCCCCCAGTCCTGGCCGGCGGCGTTGAAGTAGTCGGGCGGTGCGCCGATCCGCGCGCCCGGCACCATGAGGGCGCGGTCGGACCAAGTGGCCGAGCCGTCAGGGGCGACGCCGACGGCGAAATCGACATAGAGGCCGATCCGCATCCCGGCGGCGCGGGCGCGGTGCTGGGCCTCGGCGAGTTGGTGCTCCGCGACCCATTGCAGGAAGCAGTGGAACATCACGCGGTCATGGTTCTCGCCCGCGAAGGCCTTGACGCCCGCCGCGGCCGGCGTGGCGTAGGCCTCGGGCCAGCCGGGCCAGACCGGACCGTGGCCCGCCTCGACCATCGCCTCGGAGAGCGCCTCGAAGAGCGCATGCAGGTAGAGCGACTCGCCCTCCTCCGCGACGAAGGCATGGAACGCGGCGACGAGGGCGGGCTCGCCATCCTCGCTGAAGAGCCGCCACAGCCTCGCCAGTGCCCGCTTCTTGAGGCCGGCGACGGTCCCATAGTCGACGAGATCGCCGTCGCGGACCGTCTCCGGCAGGATGAGAGCATCGCCGAGACGGTCGGCGCCGGGGGCGCGGTCGACGGCGATGTAGAGGGGGTTGAGGTAGCGCCGGTGCGACGGCCAGAACGGGCTGCAGCCCTCGGGCGCGGCAAGCAGGAGGGCATGGAGCGGGTTGACGCCGAGGAAGTCCGCCCCGGCGGCGGCGGCGATCTCGGCGAGCCGGCCGAGGTCGTCGAAATCGCCGATCCCCCAGTTGCGATCCGAACGGAGGCCGTAGAGCTGGCAGGTGATCCCCCAGCAGCGCCCGTCACGGAGCCAGTCCGGCATGTGGCAATGCACGCCCTCCGGCACCGAGAGGGGTCCGAACGCGGCCGGCGGCAGCGTGGCGAGGCTCGCGGCGACCGCGCGGTCGTCGTCGCAGGCGATGCCCATGACGCGGAGCAGGCCGCGCACGGCATCGTCGTGCACCCGCACCGCCTCGCCGGTGAGCGCCGTGTAGTCGCGGACGATGCCCGCCTCCGCGGCGAGCCGGTCGAGCAGACCCGTCACCGTCGATCCTCCTCGCAGGAGAAGAGAAGCAGGCACCGCCCCTCGAGGCTGACGACGTCGCCCCCGGCATGGCTTTCGTCGGGGTCGATCAGCCCGCGGCCGCTGTCGGCCCGCAGCTGCCACCGGCAGTCGCCCTCGACCGGCAGCGTGAAGGGCACCGTGTCGTGCCAGGCGCTCGCGAGGATCAGCAGCCGCTCCTCGGCATCGCGGAGCAGGAGGCCGATCACCTTGGCGTTGCCGTCGCTCCACGCCTCGCCGTCCATCTCGCTGCCGTCCGGCTTGAGCCACACGACGTCGCGGGTGCCGTCGCCGTCGATGGTGCGGCCGTGCAGGAAGTTCCGCTCGCGGAGCAGCGTGTAGCGCTTGCGGAGCGCGATCAGCCCGCGGACGAATTCGCTGAAGGCGAAGTCCCGCCCCGAGATGCCCTCCCAGGGCAGCCAGGTGATGGGATTGTCCTGGCAATAGGCGTTGTTGTTGCCGTGCTGGGTGTGGCCGATCTCGTCGCCCATCAGGATCATCGGCGTGCCCTGCGAGAAGATGAGCGTGGCCATCGTGGCGCGGCGCATCCGGTCCCGCAGCTCGAGGATGGCGTCGTCCTCGGTCGGGCCCTCGGTGCCGCAGTTCCAGCTGCGATTGTCGTCGTGGCCGTCGCGATTGTCCTCGAGGTTCGCTGCGTTGTGCTTGTGGTTGTAGGACCACAGGTCCATGAGGGTGAAGCCGTCATGGGCGGTCACGAAGTTGACGCTCGCCCAGGGTTTCCGCCCCTTTCGGTCGAAGAGGTCGGCGGAGCCGAGCATGCCGCGCGCGAAGTTCGGAAGCTGGTCGGCGTCGCCCTTCCAGAACGAGCGCATGTCGTCGCGGTAGCGGCCGTTCCACTCGGCCCAGCCCGGCGGGAAGTTGCCCAGCTGGTAGCCGTTCACCCCGAGATCCCAGGGTTCGGCGATCATCTTGACCCGCTGCAGCACCGGGTCCTGGCGGACGGCGTCGAGGAACACCGCGTTCTGGTCGAAGCGGTCATACTCGCGGGCGAGCGAGCTGGCGAGGTCGAAGCGGAAGCCGTCGATGTGGCAGACCTCGACCCAGTAGCGGAGCGAATCCATCACCATCTGCAGGACCCGCGGATGGCGGAGGTTGACGGTGTTGCCGCAGCCGGTGGTGTCGAAATAGTAGCGGCGGTCCTCGGCGAGCATGTAGTAGCTGGCATTGTCGATGCCGCGGAAGGAGAGCGTCGGGCCGAGATGGTTGCCTTCCGCGGTGTGGTTGTAGACCACGTCGAGGATGACCTCGAG